>JAABRB010000138.1 GCA_011391185.1 Betaproteobacteria bacterium | reverse complement strand
GGAACCTGCGGCAGCACGCGTTCCGCAGGGTCGTCACGCATTGCCCGCATTGCTTCAACACGATCAGGAACGAGTACCCGCAGTTCAAGGGCGGCGAGTTCGAAGTCCTGCACCATTCCGAGCTGATTGCCGAGCTGATCGAGGCCGGTCGGATCCGTCCCGAGCCCGCACCGCCGCGTACCGTCGCGTTCCACGACCCATGCTACCTGGGGCGCCAGAACGGAATCTTCGATGCGCCGCGCCGGAGTCTTGCGGGGGTTCCGGGCGTCACGCTGGTCGAGTTGCCGCGCAATCGGGCGCATGGCGTGTGCTGCGGAGGGGGCGGCGGCCAGAGCTGGATGGAGGTCTCCGCCCGGAAGCGCATCAACATCATCCGGGCCGAGGAGATCGTCGCGTCGCGCGCCGACGTGGCGGCCGTCGGCTGCCCCTTCTGTCTCGCGATGCTCGACGAGGGTCGAAAACAGGTGGGCGCCGAGGCGCGTCTGCCTCTCAAGGATCTTGCCGAGATCGTTGCGGAAGGTTTGTCCGAATCCTGACGGCACGCGCGACGACGCCCGCGCGAACGTGGCGAAATTCGCGCCGCGGCGCGCTTCGGAAATTGAGCGGCCCGGAGTTTTGGGGTAAACTTCCCCATTCCGACTCCTGGTTCGTCGATGACCAAGTACGTGTTCGTGTCGGGCGGGGTGGTTTCTTCCCTTGGGAAGGGAATCGCCGCCGCGTCGCTGGCCGCGATTCTCGAATCCCGCGGCATCAAAGTCACCCTCCTCAAGCTCGACCCCTACATCAACGTCGATCCCGGCACGATGAGTCCTTTCCAGCATGGAGAGGTGTTCGTCACCGAGGATGGCGCCGAGACGGACCTCGACCTCGGGCATTACGAGCGCTTCCAGTCGACCAAGATGCGCCGGACGAATAATTTCACGACCGGCCAGATCTACGAGAGCGTCATCAAGAAGGAGCGGCGCGGGGATTACCTCGGTCGCACCGTCCAGGTGATCCCGCATATCACCGACGAGATCAAGCTCTTCATCCAGCGCGGCGCGCAAGGCGCGGACGTCGCGATCGTGGAGATCGGCGGCACCGTCGGCGACATCGAGTCGCTGCCGTTTCTCGAGGCCGTTCGGCAGATGCGAATGGAACTCGGGCCGCGGAACACCTGTTACCTGCATCTCACGCTGGTGCCCTATATCAAGTCGGCGGGGGAGATCAAGACCAAGCCGACCCAGCACTCCGTTAAAGAATTGCGCGAGATCGGGATCCAGGCCGATGCGCTGCTCTGCCGCACCGATCGGCCCCTGCCGGATGAGGAGCGACGCAAGATCGCGCTCTTCACGAACGTGCAGGTCAACGCGGTCATCTCGGTCTGGGACGTCGATTCCATCTACAAGATCCCGGGCATGCTGCATCGCCAGATGCTCGACGAGATCGTTTGCCACGGTCTCGACATCATTGCGCGCGCCGCAGATGTGTCGACGTGGGACAAGCTGGTCTACGCCCTCGAGCACCCGCAGCATCAGGTCACCGTTGCGCTGGTGGGCAAGTACGTCGACCTGACCGAGTCCTACAAATCGCTCTCCGAAGCGCTGATTCACGCGGGAATTCATACCCGCAGCAGGGTGAACATCCGGTACATCGACTCCGAGTCGATCGAACGGGAAGGCGTAGGCCTGCTCGAGGAGGTCGATGCGATTCTCGTGCCGGGCGGATTCGGCAAGCGCGGCGTCGAAGGCAAGATCCAGGCGATCCAGTACGCGCGCGAGCAGGAAGTGCCCTATCTGGGCATCTGCCTCGGCATGCAGCTTGCGGTGGTCGAGTACGCGCGGCACAAGGCCGGCATGCCCGGCGCGCACTCGACCGAATTCGACCCGGATACGCCGCATCCCGTGATCGGATTGATCACGGAATGGATGGACAGCGCAGGCCGGCTCGAAAAGCGCGACCAGAATTCCGATCTTGGCGGCACCATGCGCCTGGGTGGGCAGGTGGCCATGCTCGCGGAAGGCAGTCTGGTGCGGCAGATTTACGGCGCCGAGAAAATTGTCGAGCGGCATCGGCATCGCTATGAAGTGAACAACCAGCTCGCGACTCAGCTTACGGAAGCGGGTCTGCGACTCTCGGCACGCTCGCCGAACGAAGAGCTCGCCGAGATGATCGAGCTGCCCGGGCATCCCTGGTTCGTGGGCTGCCAGTTTCATCCGGAGTTCACTTCCTCGCCGCGCGTCGGTCATCCGCTGTTCAAGGCCTTCATCGAGGCCGCCATCGCGCGCCAGGAGCAGCATGCCAAGCGGGCTGTGGCGGCATGAGGCTCTGCGGTTTCGAGATCGGACTCGACAAGCCCCTATTCATCATTGCCGGCCCCTGCGTCATCGAGTCCCGCGCGTTTGCACTGGAGACCGCCGCCGAGCTGAAAGCGATCTGCGGTGAAGTCGGCGTACCGTTCATCTACAAATCGTCCTTCGACAAGGCGAACCGCAGCTCCGGTCAGTCGTACCGGGGCCTCGGGATGGCGGAGGGTCTCGACATTCTTGCGGAGGTCCGGCGCACCGTCGGCGTGCCGGTGCTGACCGACGTGCACGAGATCGACCAGATTCAGGCCGTCGCGGCAGTGGTGGACGTTCTGCAGACGCCGGCATTCCTTTGCCGGCAGACCGATTTCATCCATGCGGCGGCCAGCGCCGGCAAGCCGGTGAACATCAAGAAGGGCCAGTTTCTCTCGCCCTGGGAGATGGGGAACGTCGTGGAGAAGGCGCGCGCGGCCGCCAGGGCGGCGCACCCCGATGGCGGCGACAATGTCATGGTCTGCGAGCGCGGCGCCTCGTTTGGCTACCACAACCTGATCTCCGACATGCGGTCGCTGGCCGTCATGCGCGGAACCGGGGCGCCGGTCGTGTTCGACGCCACGCATTCGGTGCAGCTTCCGGGCGGGCAGGGGACTGTGAGCGGCGGACAGCGCGAATTCGTGCCGGTGCTCGCGCGCGCGGCCGTGGCGGCGGGCGTGTCGGGACTGTTCATGGAGACCCACCCGGATCCCGCGCACGCGCTCTCCGACGGCCCGAACGCGTGGCCGCTGAAATTGATGAAGGAACTGCTGGTCACCCTCAAGGAGCTCGACGCCATGGTGAAGCGGCGCGGCTTCGTCGAAGAAAAACTGTCGAAAAAAAACTGAAATAGCCGAAGGCGGTGATTTTATGAGCTCGATCGTTGACGTCGTGGCAAGAGAGATCCTGGACTCGCGCGGCAATCCCACCGTGGAGGCCGACGTGCTGCTCGAATCGGGCGTCATGGGACGTGCATCAGTGCCATCCGGCGTTTCCACGGGTTCGCGGGAAGCGGTCGAGCTCCGCGACGGCGACCGCCAGCGCTATGGGGGCAAGGGCGTCCTCAAGGCGGTGGAGCACATCAACACGGAGATCTCCGAGGCGATCATGGGGCTCGATGCGTCGGAGCAGAGCTTCATCGACTCCGCGCTGATCGAGCTCGACGGCACCGAGAACAAGTCGCGACTCGGAGCCAACGCGATTCTCGCAGTGTCCATGGCCGTGGCGAAGGCGGCAGGCGAGGAATCCGGGCTGCCGCTCTACCGGTATTTCGGCGGCTCCGGCGCAATGGCGATGCCAGTGCCGATGATGAACGTCATCAACGGCGGCGCGCACGCGAACAACAGCCTCGACATCCAGGAGTTCATGATCATCCCGATCGGCTCCCCGAGCTTCCGTGATGCGCTGCGCTGCGGCGCAGAGGTGTTCCATGCGCTGAAGAAGCTCATCGAGGACAAGGGACTCTCCACGTCGGTCGGCGACGAGGGCGGATTTGCCCCCAACCTCGCCTCCAACGCGGCGGCACTCGACCTCATCATGCAGGCGATCGAGCGCGCCGGATACATGCCGGGCGGGGATGTCGTGCTCGGCCTCGATTGTGCCAGCTCGGAGTTCTTCGATCACGGGAAGTACAAGCTCCAGTCCGAGAAACTCGATCTCTCGGCGGCGCAACTGGTGGATTACCTCGCAGCGCTGGCCGACAAATACCCGATCATCAGCATCGAGGACGGGATGGCCGAGAGCGACTGGGACGGCTGGCAGCTCCTGACCGAACGACTCGGCAAGCGGGTGCAGCTGGTGGGCGACGACCTGTTCGTCACGAATGCGCGAATCATCAAGGAGGGCGTGAAGCTCGGCGTCGCGAACTCGGTCCTGATCAAGGTGAACCAGATCGGCACCCTGACCGAGACGTTCGCGGCGATCGAGGTCGCCAAGCGCTCCGGATACACGGCGGTGATCTCGCATCGCTCCGGCGAGACCGAGGATACGACCATCGCGGACATCGCGGTGGGCATGAACGTGATGCAGATCAAGACCGGATCGCTCTCGCGCTCCGACCGGATCGCCAAGTACAACCAGCTGCTGCGCATCGAGGAGGATCTCGGTGACGCCGTCAGCTATCCCGGCCGCGACGCTTTTTATCAGTTGCGGTAGGTTCAATATGGATGCGGTTTGGTAGCGGCAGGTGCCGATTTGGGACGTAGAGAAAAACTACCTTTTTACCAACAAGGGGGGAAGTCCCCTTGCCCGGCCCGGCGCGTTGCATCGCGGCGGGCGTACGCCGGCTTGGACGCGCGCAGGCGCGTCCTTCGAAATCCCGGCTCACCCCCCCATCGGAACAAGGGGGCCCGCCCCCATGTATATCCCCCAACCGGCCGGCCACCAGGCTCCGGTGATCAGCGAGAGAGTTGGTGAGGGTTCTCGGAATCGCGCTGGCTGCGCTGACCGTTCTGATCCAGTACCCACTGTGGTTCGGGAAGGGCGGCTGGCTGCGGGTCGCGGAGATCGAGCGGGAGGTCCGGGTGCAGCGCGATCGCAATGCCGGCCTGACCGCCCGCAATGCGGCCCTGGACGCCGAAGTGCGCGATCTCAAGCAGGGCTTCGACGCGGTGGAAGAGCTGGCGCGCTTCGAGCTCGGCATGATTCGCAACGATGAAGTGTTCTTCCAGGTTGTCGAACCGCGCCCGCCGAGCCGCTAGGGCACCGCGCGAACTATCTGTTTGTAATAGGAAAAGTTCCGAATGCTGCGGGGCGGTGGAGTCGGCTATTGACTTCCATAATTGAATTCTGTATACAGAAGTCCGTATTCTGAAGACAGGAACCTCATGTCACCGCTGCAGCACATCGAGCTTGCCCCTGACCTGACCGAGCAGGTGTATCAACGCCTGCTCGATGCGATCGGCAGCGGCGAGCTCGCCGCCGGCGCGCGCTTCACGCAGGAGGAGATTGCCACGTCGCTCAACGTGTCGCGGCAACCCGTGGTGCAGGCGCTGCAGTTGCTCAAGCGCGACGGGGTAGCGGTGGCCGCAGGGCGGCGCGGGCTCGTGGTCGCCCCGATCGATCCGCAGCTCATCGGGCACCTCTACGGCGTGCGCGCGGTCCTGGAAGGCCTTGCCGCACGGCAGGCTGCGCTGGCCGGCGCGAAAATCGATGCGGCCCTGCTCGTACGCGGCCGCAAGGCGGTCGAGGGCGAACGCCTCACCGCGATGATCGAAGCCGATATCGCGTTTCACGCTGCGCTATACGAGGCGTCGGGCAACCCCCTCATTGCCGACAGCGCCCACCGGCACTGGCATCACATCCGCCGTGCCATGGGAGCGGTACTCCGAACGGAGGGTTTCCGGAAAACGGTATGGGACGAGCACGAGGAGATCGTCGCTGCCATCGCCGCAGGCGACGCGGAGCGTGCGGAGCAAAGCGCGCGTCGCCATTGCGAGGTGGCCGGACGAATTCTCGTGACTCGACTCGAGGAAAGGGCGCGCATGGCGTCCTCAACGTAGACGCCAGTCGAGGAGGCACCATGAGACTTACCCAGGAGCAGCTCGAGCAGTTCGATCGCGACGGTTATCTCTTCTTCCCGAGCCTGTTTTCGGGGACGGAGATCGAGGCATTGTCCGACCAGGTCCCGGGGATCTTCGCGCAGCACCGCCTGGAGAATGTCCGGGAGAAGGACAGCGACGCGGTCCGGACGAACTTCGCCGCCCACCTGTACAACCCGGTATTCGGACGCCTCGCGCGCCATCCGCGGATGATCGAGCCGGTCACGCAACTCTTCGGGGAGGGCGTGTACATGCACCAGTTCAAGATCAACGGCAAGGTGGCGTTCGACGGGGATGTCTGGCAGTGGCACCAGGATTACGGCACCTGGAAGAACGACGACGACATGCCCGAGGCGCGGTCCATGAACGTCGCGATCTTTCTCAACGAGGTGAACGAGTTCAACGGGCCGTTGATGTTCATCCCCGGCAGCCACAAGCTGGGCGTGGTCGACGCCGGTCATGACACCACCACCACGAGCTATCCGCTCTGGACCATCGACCACGATACGATCCGCAAGCTGGTCGAGCAGGGGGGATTGGTGGCGCCGAAAGGTCCGGCCGGATCGATGATCATGTTTCACGGCTGTCTCGTGCACGCCTCGACGTCGAACCTCTCGCCGTGGGACCGCTGGAACGTGTACCTCAGCCTGTGCGCGGTTTCGAACCACATCCGGCGATTCAAGCGGCCGGGCTACATCGCGCATCGCGATTTCACGCCGATCAAGTCGCTCCCGGACGATTGCCTGCTGCGGGACTATCCTGTGGAACTGCCGTGGAAGAACGGCACGCCGGCCCGGGAGCTGCAGGCCATGCCCGAGGCCGCCTGAAAGGCGTGGCACGCCGACCGGAGGAGGAGCCATGAATCTGCACGCGAAGCTTCAGGCCCGCGAAGCGCAGGGCAAGCCCCTGCGCATCGGGGTGATCGGCGCGGGAAAATTCGCCGCAATGTACATCGCGCAGGTACCGCGCACGCCCGGGGTGCATCTGGTCGGCATCGCGGATCTTTCTCCCGCGAATGCGCGGGCCAACCTCGCGCGGGTGGGCTGGGCGCCCGATGCCTCAGGTGCGGCGTCGCTCGATGCGGCGCTGAAGGAGCGCCGCACGCATCTCGGGGATGACTGGGAGGCGCTCGTGGCGCATCCGGCGATCGACATCATCGTCGAGGCGACCGGCAATCCGATCGCCGCTGTCGATCATGCGCTCGCGGCCTTCCGACACGGCAAGCACGTCGTGATGGTGACAGTCGAGGCCGACGCGTTTTGCGGCCCGCTGCTCGCACGACGTGCTGCCGAGGCAGGCGTGGTCTATAGCCTTGCGTATGGCGATCAACCGGCGCTCATCTGCGAGCTCGTCGACTGGGCGCGCGCGGCGGGATTCCCGGTCGTCGCCGCGGGCCGCGGCCACAAGTGGCTGCCGCATTTCGCCCAATCCACGCCCGAGACGGTGTGGGGCTATTACGGGCTCACCCCCGAGCAGGCCGCAATCGGCGGGTTGAATCCGAAAATGTTCAACTCGTTTCTCGACGGCTCCAAGCCGGCGATCGAAAGCACCGCCGTCGCCAATGCGACCGGGTTGACGCCGGCGCCCGGAGGCCTGTCGTTCCCGCCCGCCAGCACGGAGGATCTGCCCTTCGTCATGCGCCCGCGGGAAGAGGGTGGCCAGCTCCATCACAAGGGCCAGGTGGAGGTCGTCTCCTCGCTCGAGCGCGACGGCCGCGCGGTCCCGTACGACATTCGATTCGGGGTCTGGGTGGTGTTCGAAGGCGAGACCGAATACATCCGCCGCTGCTTCAGCGAGTACGGCGTGCGCACCGATCCCGGTGGGCGCTACGCGAGCCTCTACAAGCGCTGGCACCTGATCGGGCTCGAAGTGGGCATTTCGGTCGCATCGGTCGGACTGCGCGGAGAGCCGACGGGCTGCGCGACAGGCTTCCGCGCCGATGCCGTGGCGACCGCGAAGCGCGACCTGAAGGCGGGCGAGATCCTCGATGGCGAGGGAGGCTACACGGTGGTCGGGCGGCTGATGCCGGCCGAGGATTCGCTCGCGCAGGGATGCCTGCCGCTCGGCCTGGCGCACGGTTGGAAGCTCCTCAAACCGGTGAAAGTTGGCGCGGCGCTGCGCTGGACCGATGTGGCGGCGGACGCGAACGTCGCTGCGGTAAAACTGCGGCGCGAGATGGAAGCGATGTTCGCTGCCCCCCAGCGCTCGGTGGCCTGAGCATGGAAGTACGCACGGGAATACGTGCGAATGCGATCAAGCAGCGCGTGCTGGCCGGCAGCACCGTGCGGGGCGCGATGGTGTTCGAATTTCTCGTGCCGGGCATCCCCCAGGTCCTCAAGGAGGCGGGCTGCGAGTTCGTGCTCTTCGACATGGAGCACACCGGCCTGGGCTTCGAGACGCTGAAGGGGCTGTTCGCCGCGTGCCGGGGCATCGACATCACGCCGCTCGT
>JAABRB010000137.1 GCA_011391185.1 Betaproteobacteria bacterium | reverse complement strand
AGAACGAGGCTGCCGACGAACATCTTGTATTGCTCCAGGCCCAGCGGCAGGACCAGCAGGACGCAGAGGACGAGAAGCGGCAGATTCCGCCGGATCGAACCGCGCCCGTCGGTCACGCCCATTCCTCCTTCTTGCCCCAGAGTCCTTCGGGCTTGAGCATCAGGACGAGGATCAGGATGATCAGTGCATAGCCGTCGCGAAACTCGTTCGAGATGTAGGCGGAGCACAGTGTCTCGACGACGCCGACCAGCAGACCGCCGAGGAGCGCCCCTCGTATCTGATTGAAGCCGCCGATGATCGCGGCGTAGAACGCCTTCAGTCCGAGGCTGATGCCGATATCGTATTTCACGAGATAGATGGGCGCGATCAGGACCGCGGCACCGGCGGCCAGTGCCGCGTTCAGGAGAAAGATCAAGGTGACCAGCCGCGTCACGTCGATGCCGAGAATCGCTGCCAATGCCCGGTTTTGCGCAATGGCCTGCATTCCCCAGCCGGTCTTGGTCCGGGTGATGAAGAGATGCACGGCGAGAATGACGAGGCCGGCGGTCGCGAGGTTCAGCAACTCCTCCATCGGTAGTGATACCGATCCCAACTGGATCGTGAACCTCGGAAATACGGGCGGAAAATAGATTCCCAGCGGCGTCCCGAATTCCTGCAGGGAATGGCGAATGAAAAGCGCCAGCCCGATGGTCGCAATGATGAGCGGAAGCAGTCCTTGCGCAAGCAGGCGGGTGACGAGCACCTTGCGAACGACCCAGCCGAGCGCGAAGGTGGAGACCAGGATCGTCGCGACGAAAGCGGGCGCGAACGGCCACTCGAGGATCACGTAGAAAAGGAGCATTGCGAATGCGGGCAGGACCACGAATTCGCCCTGGGCGAAGTTGATCGTGTTCGAGGTCTGCCACAGCAGCACGAATCCCAGCGCGATCATCGCGTAGATCGCGCCTATGGATGCGCCTGCGACCAGTAGCTGGATTAAGTCCGCCAATCTTTCTCTCTCGGCAGGTAGTTCTGCAACGGTTTCGCGCGGTCTCCGCAAATCCTGCCGGCGCCGGGGTTTCCGGCCGCGCTGCAGGCGGCGCGGCCGGAGTATGCGTCACGAACGCAAGGCCAGGCGCAGGCTCAGCAAGCGCGCCCCTTGTACGGACCGCCGACGAAGCCCAGCACTTCGATCATCTTGTGCTTGCCGTCCACGACCTCGACGATGTAGCTCGCCCGGTCGGCGTCGCCGTTCGCAAAGACATAGGTGTCGGTCAGCAGGCCGGGCTCTTCCGCGACGGTGAACACGTTGTCGTGCAGGCAGGCCATGACCTTTTGCTGGTCCCACGTTCCGACGCGTTCTACGGCGGCTTTGAGTAAGTGCGCGCCGATATAGCCCTTGAACCCGTTGTGATCCGGCACCCGACCGTACTCCTTCTCGAATTTGGCGGCGAGGTTCTGCATGGATTCGAGCGGGGAAAGACCCGACATCGACAGATGGCATTTCGAGCCGTCGATTGCCTTACCCCCGGCCTTGACCGTCGCCGACGAGCACAGGTTGTCACCGACGGTCTCCATCTTGAGCCCCATCTTCCTGAACTGATTCATGAAGCGGCCGTTTTCCTCCTCGTGGTTGTACACCACGACGTGCGTGATGCCCGCGTTCCGGATTTTCACGAGCTCCGCCGTGAAATCGGCCTGCTGCACCTCGGTCGGGATGGAGAGCGTCAGCTTCTTCCCGTATTCCGTGAGAAACTTGAGGAAGGAGTCATACCCGCCTTTCCCGAACGAGTCGTTCACGTAGACCAGCGCGATCTTGTCGGCCTTGAGGTCGACGGCGACGTACTTGACCAGCTTCTTGAAGCCTATCGCCTGGCTGAAGGACGTCAGGAAGATGTTCTTGTTGCCCTGCGACACGACCTGCGTGGATTCCGAGCCGCTGATCTGCGGTACGCCGGCCGCGCCGGTGATCTTCATGTTCACTACGGTGCTGGAACTGTAGACGGTTCCGAAGACGGCGAACGGCTTGTCGTTGAGGGCGCGCCGCATCACCGCAACCGACGTCGCCGCGTCCGACTGGGTATCGCCTGTTGACACGACCTCGATCTTCGCACCGAGGACACCGCCGCGGGCGTTGATGTCCTTGATGCCGAGGAGCACACCGTCGCGATACATCGTTCCGGACGACGCGCCGCCGCCGCTGAGCTCGGCGACGATGGCCACCTTCTGCGTCTGGGCGTCGGCTTGGAACGCCCACAGCGCACTAACCATCATGGTGGATGCAGTCAGTAGTGATTTCAAAGCTCCAAGCAAATTGATGTTTCTCATGTGACGCCTCCTTATATGAACATCGATTGGTGCCGCGGTGATCCGCACGAATTGAATTTATCCTTTGTCCCTCACGGTCGCCTCCTCCGTTCGAATGTAGCCCACCGGCGACGACAGCAGACCGCCGAATGCCGCCGCGCTTTGCGCCGGCGTATCCTCGCCACCGAGGCAGTCTAAAAGTGCGCCCGGACGGCGAGTAATACGGAATTGCGTGCACGGGTATAAGCCGCAGTGATACCCGCTTTGGCGCTCCGTCAGGCCGGTCAGGCACGCTTCGCTCGGCGGCCCGCGCGCGTTCAGGCCCCCTCGAACTGCAGGATATTCAGGCCGGCGTTGGGGTCCGTCAGGAACATGACCCCGTTCCGGTCGACGTAGCAATCGGCGGACTGGATGATCTGCGGCCGGTTGGGGCGCGGATCCATCATGCGCTCCGGGTTCGGCGGCACGTAGTAGGCCACCGGGCGCGGACGGAACGGGTCTTCGATATCGAAGACCCGAACTCCCGCGTTGTAATACGTCGCGAAGATCAGGCGCGAGCTCTGGAACGCGCCGGGCCGATTCTCGTGCAAGTTGTGCGCGCCGAAGAAGCCGCCTTTCGCGCAGTAATCGACCTCGTCGGGCTGCGGAAACGTCGCAATCGTCACCGGGTTCGCCGGCTCGCGGATGTCGACCATCCAGATGTAGCGCAGGCCCTCGCTGCAGTGGGCCGACGCCGGCTCGTCGGCGACGACGAGCAGATTGCGGTCCGGCAGCGGCAGTGGCGAATGGGTTCCGCCGCCGAAGGGCGGATCGGTATTGCGATGCGCGATGAGTCTCGGCCGGACCGGATCGGACACGTCCATCACGCTCAAGCCGCCGTCGCGCCAGCAGCCGTAGGCGTAGTTGCCGGCGACCAGCGCGTGGTGGAGCGCATAGCGACGCCCCGCGCGCCACGTCGGCGTCTCGCCGCCGCCCCGCCACATGCCGGGCAGCCAGCAGCGGCCGACGACGTGCGGCGCGCGCGGGTTGGACATGTCGATGACCGCGAGGATATGGTCGGTGAAGTCCGCGAAGTGGATGGAAGCATATGCGTAGCGTCCGCCCACGTACCAGATGCGGTGCGGGCCGATGCCGTCGACCGGCATGAAGCCGATCTCGGCAGGCTTTGCGGGCTTCGAAATGTCGTAGACGCGGATGCCGGGCGTGAATGCGTTCCCCGTCCCGGCCAGCCGGTCCGCCGGCGAGCCGCCGAAGTAGGCCTTGTCGGTCTGGAACTGCTGCATGGTCCAGACGCTCGGCGCGTTGACGGCAAGGAGCAGGTCCTCGTGCGTCTGCAGATGCAGCGCCCGCGTGCCGGGCGGGCACGCGATGAAATCGACCACCTTGGGGTGCTTCGGGTCACGGACATCGAGGGTCGTGATGCCGTTGCTGAACCCGTGGCCGACGTAGGCGTAGCCGCGATGCACCATGACCTGAACGCCGTCTGCGCGGCCATCCATGTCCGAATGGCTCAAGAACTTGATGTTGCGGGACGCGACGGGATTCATACGGGACTCATCGGGGCGCAAAGAATATAGCGAATTCAGGCGAGGCGCTACACGACGCTGTCCCACGCAGGGCGTTCGCGTTCTGCATAAGGCCGGTCCCAGAAAGCGCAGTTGGACGCGTCGACGACCTGTACGGGAAGCATGATGGCGGCCGGAACCTGCTCGCCGCGCAGGTGGCGCACCGCCGCCTCCGTCGCGACACAGGCCATCTTCATCGCGTCGTAGTCGGCAGTCGCCAGCATGCGCCCCGCGCGGATCGCCTCGATCGCCTCGGGGATCGCGTTGATGCCCACCACCGGCCGGGCGAGCCCGTGTCGTTCAAGCACGTCGAGGGCGCCGAGGGCCATGGTGTCATTCGCCGCGATCACGCCGTCGAACGCCACCCCCGCAGCGAGCAGCTTCGTCATGGCTTCCGCCGCTGTCGCGCGCTGGTAGTCTCCGCGTACCGAGGCGGCCACGGCGAGCGGCCGGGACATTGCGATCCCGATCAGGATGCCGGCGTGCCTGTGCCGGCTCGTCGGCGATGCCGGGGAGCCCTCGAGGACGACGACGCGCCCACGGTCTCCCAGATGTCTCGCGAGGTGGCGCGTGATCGATGTGGCCAGCGCGGCATCGTCGGAACCGACGAAGGTGACGCGCTCCCCCGCGGTGGTGGGCACGATCAGATTGAAGAGGGGAATGCCGGCGGCGTTGATCTCGAGAATGGCCGTGTTGGCCGCGGTCTCGTGGACCGGCACGAATACGATCGCGTTCGGTCGGGCCGCGATGGCGCGGCCGATCAATTCGATCTGCTGCGCGACGTCGTCCGGCGTCTCGGGGACGTAGTGCACGGTACGCACGCCATGCGCCGCGGCAACGCGATCGGCCCCGAGCCTGGCGCCCTCATAGGCGGGGTTGGTCCGGTTTTTCGTGAAGACGGCAATCGTCAAGCCAGCCACGCGCGCTCCGCAAGCCCCTAAGCGCTCATCACGTCACTCGTCGCGCGGCGGCGTGGTGACGACGATGAAGATGAGATCGGTGATGCCGGTATTGTAGATCGCGTGCTTGACGCCGGGCGTGATGAAGATGACGTCGTGGCGGCGGACCACCTGGCGCCTGGCGCCGATCTGCATCACGCCTTCGCCCTCGAGCACGTGGTAGATCTGCTCCTGGATCTTGTGTGCGTGCAGCTCGACATAGGCACGCGGCTGATAGCAGGAGATGCGGTAGTCGACGTGCTTTGCGCCGGTGGTGTCGGGATGGACGAGAAATTTCGAGTAGGCGCCGCCGAAATGGCCCGGCAGGTCCTCCCAGTCGACCTCGGCGATGTTGCGGATCGATGAGTTGGGGTTGGACAAAGCGCGCTTCGGTTTCAGTTTCCGGGCCATGGCGACTTCTCCGTGAAGGGCGCGGCTTTGCCGAAGGCCGGCTCGGGGTAGGGGATCGGCGGCAGCTGCCAGGTGCCGGTCGACGGCGGGCGGATGTTCTGGTCGACGTGCACATCGATGAGGCAGGGCTTGCCGAGCTTGACCGCATGCTCGAGCGCGCCCTTGAAATCCTGCGATTTGGTGACCGTCATGCCTTCCACGCCGGCGGCGCGCGCCCACGCGGCGAAGTCCGGGTTGTAGGGTTTGCCCTCGGGGCCTTCGTAGAACCCGGTGCCGATCTCGCGTCCCTTGAAGAGGCCGTACTGGATGTCGCGGATCGCGGCCCAGGAGAAGTTGTTCCACACCACCCACACCGCGGGGATGTTGTACTCGACCGCGGTGCACAGCACGTGCGGCACCATGGTGAAGCCGCCGTCTCCGCAGATCGCCACGCACGGCCGGTCGGGCGCGGCAAGCTTGGCGCCGAGGATCGCGCAGGGTCCGAAGCCCATGCCCGAATAGCCCCAGGTATTGAGCATCGTCTGCGGACGGCGCGCGTTCCAGAACTGCATGTACCAGTTGTGATGCACACCGGAATCGAGCGAGATGATCGCGTCGTCAGGCAGCACCGCGCGGCAATCGGCCACCACGCGCTCGGGTCGCAGCGGCGCGGCGTGAATCTCGAAATTGGGTCGCGTGTAGGCGTCCCACTCCTTCTTCCAGCCCGCGATCTGCGCCTGCCATTCGGTCAGGCGCTGCGTGCCGTCGAGCTTCCGGTTGGAGAGGGCAGCGAGAAGCTGCTCGAGAAAGGCTTTTGCGTCGGCGAGGATGCCGAGGTCGGGCGGATAGTTGCGGCCGATCTCGGCGTGGTCGACATCGACGTGGATGAGCAACGTGCGCGGGAAATTCCATGAATATCCCGGGATCCACGAGGACGATGAGCGGTCGTCGAAGCGTGCGCCGATCGCGAGCACGAGATCGGCGTGGCGCCCGGCCTGGTTCGCGGGGTAGGCACCGTTGCGGCCGATGAAGCCGACCGACAGCGGGTTGTCCATGTTCAGGCAGCCCATCCCGTTCGGCGAGCTGATCACCGGGATGCTGAGGCGCTTCGCGAGCGCAGTGAGCTCGGCCGAGGCTTCCGAGAGCGTCACACCGTGGCCGATGAAGAGCGCCGGACGCTTCGCCGCGAGCAGCAGGTCGAGCGTCTTGTTGACGTCCTCCTGCGAGGCGCCGCTGCGGCGAAGATTCATGCCGTTCCAGGGCGCTTCGAGCACGACGTCCGCTTCTTCCTGGAAAAGATTGAAGGGCACATCGACGTTGACCGGACCGGGGCGCCCGCTCGTCATCGTGGTGGCCGCCTGGCGCAGCGCGAGCGGCAGCATCTCGACGCGCGTGGGCTGAAAGCTGCGCTTCACCACCGGCCGCACCACATTCGGGTAGTCCGCCTGATTGTGGCGGTTGAGCTCCTGGAACGGGGACCGATTGAACTGCGACGTGGGCACGTTGGCGGTGATGGCGAGCAGCGCGGAGGAATCGGTCTGCGCCACCGCGAGCGCCATGATGATGTTGGCCGATCCGGGCCCGGTCGACGTGAGCGTTGCGACCGCCTCGTGCTTCACACGGAAGTAGCCGTCGGCCATGTGGCCGGCGACTTGCTCGTGGCGCGGCGACACGTACTTCACTTTGTCCGCCACGTTGTACAGCTCGTCGAGCAGTCCCACGTTGCCGTGCCCGCAGATCCCGAACACGTAGGGAATTTTCTCCTTCACCAGGAATTCGGTGATGATTGCCGCACCCTTCATCTTGGCCATGCGTTCTCCCTCTCCAGGCGATCGAGGAACGCCGGGGGCGGCGACCTCGATCAAGACCACGATCTTGCCGGACCTACCCCGGTTTTACGAACAAGGGGAGAATCCCCTTGTATATTCCCCAATCGGAACAAGGGGCAAGCCCCTTGTAAATCCCCTTCAGCGCACCGCGAGCCGCTACTTCATCGCCGCAGCGGCGGCGTTTGTGCCGGCGAGTTTGCCGAATACTGCGCCGTTGGTGAGGCCGGTCCCACCGGGGTAGTTGAAGTAGAAGATGCCACCGACCAGCTCGCCCGCCGCATAGAGGCCGGGAATGGGTTCTCCGTCGGTATTCATGACCTGGGCATCGGTGTTGATCCTGAGGCCGCCGAAGGTGAACGTGATCCCGCAGGTTACCGCGTAGGCCTCGTAGGGCGGGGTGTCGAGCACGTTCGCCCAGTTGGATTTGGGCACCGCAAGCCTCTCGGTACACCGGCCGTCTTTGACGTTCGGATTGAAGGGGACCCCGGTCTTGACCGCTGCGTTGTAGGCCTTGATCTCCGCGAGCGCGGCCGCCGCATCGACGTCGTCGAGCTTGCCGACGAGCTCTTCCAGCGTCTGAGCCGTGACCTTGGTGACCTGCTTGATCTTGTACTCGTCGCGCAGCAGGTGCTTGACCTTGGCATCGAACACTTGCCAGGCGAACTGTCCCGGCTGGCTGAGGATCACCCGACCGTACTTCGCGTAGGTGTAGTTCCGGAAGTCCGCGCCCTCGTCGACGAAGCGCTTCCCTTCGGCGTTCAGCATGATTCCGAACGGATACGAGTGCTTCTGGAACTGGTCGCCCACGGCGAGATCGCCGAACTCGGGCGCGTTCCGCTCCCAGCCCACGGCGTGACAGCCGGACCAGTTGCCCACGGGCGCGGCGCCGATATCGAGCGCCATCCTGATCACGTCGCCGGTGTTGAACCGCGTGCCGCGCACCTTGGCGAGCTCCCAGCCCGCGCCGAGATAGCGCGCGCGCCACTCGGGATTGGCCTGGAAGCCGCCGCCCGCGAGCACGACGCTCTTCGCGCGCACCTCGATGGTCTTGCCGTCCTTCTTCACGCGGACGCCCTGCACGCCGTCATCATCGGCGATGAGCGATACGGCACGCGCGGCGTACCAGATATCGATGCCGTGCTTCTGCGCGGACTTGGTCCAGGCTTCCACCAATCCTTCGCCGCCGCCCCATGCCTCGACCGTGAGCCCGCCCCAGAACTTGAATCTGCCGTCGATCTTGAACGCCTGGCGGCCGTAGATCGGCACGAAGCGCACGCCCTTCTCGCGCATCCACAACAGCGTCTCGAGGCTCCGCCTGACCAGGATCTCGGTGAGGTCGT
>JAABRB010000136.1 GCA_011391185.1 Betaproteobacteria bacterium | reverse complement strand
GGAGCGCGCCGGCGAGGCCGGCGAGCGAGAGGTGCAGCACGGCGAGCAGGCGTGCCCGGAAGCACTGCGCAAGGCCCCAGTTCAGCGTTACATGGACCACTGTTGCCAGCATCGGCAAATCGACGATCCACAGCCATCGGTGTGCGCCGACTGTCTCGAGAGCGCCATGCAGCGCCGCGCCCGCGATCATCACGCGCAGTGCCCAGCGTGGCCGAACGGGCTTGAGTCCCTCGATCACGCGGCTTGCGAAGTAAGGAACCATGCGATGGGAGACCGTAAAAATGGTCGGCAGAAGAAAGTACCAGATGCTCAGCGTGCGCGAGAGCGTGACGAGCCACGGTTCACTCGACGCGAACCAGGCGAGGAATAGCGCATTTCCCAGCCAGCCGAACGTGAGCGCGACGAGGATGAGACGCGGATAGCGCTTGTCGGAAGGCGGGCTCGTCACGAGGATGCGCGCGAGCTCGTACAACCCGGTCGTCCAGCCGGCGAGATGCAGCGCCACGCCGAGCGCGGCGACCCGGGCGCTCGTGGCGAGGCCGACGTAGAAAGTCGCGACGCCGGCGATCATCAGCAGGGCTGCGGCGACGTATGCGGGCCGGCGCGGGGGAACGCCGAGCCAGTTCGGCACGGCGGTGAGCAGGAATCCGAATATGAAGAAGGGAAACAGGCCGAACGCGAGCAGCCACGCATGTGCCCAGGGCGCCGGCAGGCTCCATTGCAGCGTCGGGAACCAGCCGCCGTACCGCGCGCCGATGTCGACGATCCACCAGGCGAGTGCCGCGATCGCCTGGATGGCTCCGCCGAGGAACAGGATCCGGTGCGGCGCGCCGAGGACGTGGAGCGGCCGCCGATCTGCGCTGGCAGGGACCATCGGGCAAGGATAGAAACTTCCGGTTTGGCGCGACTTTGACGTGAATCAAAGTCGCCGGGTCCGTGCGGATGATCTTCTTGGCCCTGGTCACGGACAACGTTCGCGACGTTTGCAGCGTTTGTATTTTCGGCCGCGTTCTTTCGCGGCCGAGTCGAAGGAGGTGCTTGGAACATGCCGGCGGCGCCGATCCGGGTGCAGCAGTTCCTGCAGAACCTGCCGCTGTTCAGCGAGCTGACCGCGGAGGAGATCGATCGCCTCGCATCGGCCACCGCCCAGGTGCGCGCCCCGAGCGGGACGCTCCTGTTCCGCCGCGGTGATCCCTGCACCGGTTTTCACGTCATTGTCTACGGCCAGATCAAGCTTGCCCTGGCCGGGCGCGACGGTTCGGAGAAGGTTGTCGAGGTGCTCGGCCCCGGCCAGAGCTTCGGCGAGGCGGTCATGTTTCTCGAGCGGCCCTACGTGGTGTTTGCCGAGGCGCTGTCCGACACGCTGCTGCTCTTCATCGGCAAGGCCGCGTTGCTCGCGGAGATCGAGCGGAACTCCCGGTTCGCACGCAAGATGCTTGCGGGCCTCGCGATGCGGCTGCACCGCCTGATGGGCGACCTGGAAGCCTATTCTCTGAAGAGCGGCACCCAGCGCGTGATCGGGTACCTGCTGCGCGATGCGCCCGAGGACGCGGTCCCCGGAACGTTATTCGACGTCGAGCTCACCACGAGCAAGGGCGTGCTCGCGTCGCGGCTCAACATCACGCGCGAGCATTTCTCGCGCATCCTGCACGAGCTCACCGCGGCCGGGCTGATCAAGGTGCGCGGCCGGCAGGTGAGTGTCCTGGACCTGGCGCAGCTGCGTGTCTACACGCCGTAGCCCCCGTCGACTGGCCCGCCAAGCGACGCGGCGTGTGGACTGTGTAGTTCTTCCGGGGGATGCCGCGCAGTCGGTCACGGTGTCCGGAAGAAGGCGGAGGCGCCCCGGACGATGTTTGATCCAGATCACAGCAGGGAAGAGGCGCCGTGACCACAATTGAACTGTGTCTCCTGGTCTGGGGCGAGTTAACGGGGTGTTGCAAGACATTCCGTTACTCGCCCGATTTTTTTGTAGCTGAATAATCCACGTCAAACCAGCCAGGGGACCACCATGCCGAAGATCACCGACCGCATCGACCGGATCACGCTGCTCACCGACGAGTACCGGAGTCCGGCGCCGCCGATTCCGAAGAGCGTCAAGATCGAGCTCACCGCGCGGTGCGATTTCAAGTGCTTCTTCTGCGCGTCGCACATGCGCCTGCGCGAAAAGAGCGACATGCCGTGGCCTTTCTTCGCCCGGATCGTGAAGGAAATGCGCGAAGCGGGCGTGGAGGAGCTCGGGGTCTTCTATCTTGGCGAATCGTTCCTGGTGCCCTGGCTGCCCGACGCGATCCGATTCGCGAAGCAGGAATGCGGGTATCCGTACGTGTTCCTGACGACGAACGGCCGCATGGCCGAGGCGGAGCGTATCCGCGCCTGCATGAACGCCGGCCTCGACAGCCTCAAGTTCAGCTTCAATTTCGCCGATGCCGACCAGTTCAGCGAAGTGACCGGCGTGAAGAGCAAGGATTACCGCAGGATCGTCCAGCACATCAAGGACGCGCACAAGGTGCGCGAAGAGGTCAGGGAGCGGACCGGGCACCAGTGCGGCCTGTTCGCCTCCAGCATCCTCTATGACGGCGAGCAGCAGGCGCGCATGCAGGCCGCCGTCGACGAGATCCTTCCCTGCGTCGATGAGCACTACTACCTGCCGCTCTATGGTCAGGCCGGCCTCACGAGCGGCGCGAAGGGGACCAAGGCCACCGCCGGCAATCAGGGACGCATCGGCGCGCTCAGGAAGCCGCTGCCCTGCTGGTCGCTCTTCACCGAAGGCCACATCACCTACGACGGGCGGCTGTCTGCATGCTGCTTCGACCACGACGGCCGCTTCAACATGGGTGACCTCAACACGAGCTCATTCCGCGAGGCGTGGCACAGCGCCAATTTCCAGGCGTTGCGGCGCGCGAACCTTGCCGAGAACGTGACGGGGACCGCGTGCGAGAAGTGCATCGCCTATGAAGAGGACGCGGAGGCGGAGACCAGCCCGGTTCCCGTGCAGCTTTATCGCACTCGTGGAGATGCTACGCCCGTAAGCTGAGGCGCGCGCCGCGTCGCGGCGCAGTTCGCTCAGGCCGGCGCAGGGGACGCGCCGGCCAGCAGGTACGCGAGCAGGTCGCGCACCGGGCGGATCTGCGCACCGAACGGCAGCGCTCCGGCGCCGCGGAAGAAGAGCCCGCGCTTGACGTCGCCTTTCAGCGCGGCGGCGAGCTGCAGATCGATGCAGAACTGTCCGAAGCGTTCGATTCCGTCGCGCAGGCCGCAGGTGGCCAGGCAGTCGAACGCGAGCGTGCATTCGCGCCGCGGCTTGGCCCGGCGCTTGAGCGCCGGAAGCTTGGCGAGATAGGCCTCCAGCCACGGTGTCCGGACTGCGCGCGCGGGCAGGCCGGCGACGCTGGTGAAGGTGACGATGTCCTCGGGCTTCGCTTCGGCGAGTACCCGTTTGAAGTTCGGATGGGCGTCGCCTTCCACGGTGACGGCAAATGCCGTTCCGAGTTGCACCGCCGCAGCCCCGAGTGCCAGCATCTTGCGCACTTCCGCGGGCGAACCGATGCCGCCCGCGACGATGAGCGGCATGCGCTCGCGGGCGATGCCGAGTCCGTCGAGTAGCGCATGAATGCCGGGGATCACCGTGGCGAATTCGAAGCGGGCGTCGCTGGCATCGGCCGCGCTTGCCGCACCGAGGTGCCCGCCGGCGCGGCCGGGATGCTCGATGACGATCGCGTCCGGAAGGCGTCCCTTGCGCAGCCATTTCTTGACGAGC
Organism: Betaproteobacteria bacterium; assembly: GCA_011391185.1. The sequence continues at coordinate 4,637 of JAABRB010000136.1, read as the reverse complement.
ACGCCGACGCCGCGCGCATCCGAGAGAATCGGAATGAGCGCGACGTCCGGGTAGTCGGCGGTGATATCGGGCAGATCCAGTGGCAGTCCGGCGCCGACGACGATCGCCTGCGCACCGCTCGCGCAGGCCTGCCGCACGTACTCCGCGTATTGGGAGACGGCGCGCATGACGTTTACCGCCACCAGGCCGTGTCCTTCCGCGAGCGCGAGCGCCGCGCGCACCTCTCGATCGAGCGCTTCCAGGTTGGCGGCGTCGATCACCTGCTTGTCGCGGACGCGCGTGGTGCGGTCCATCAGGTCAGGATGATGACGCCGCAGATCCACGCTGGACAGCGTGCCGACGGCATCGAGCCGGGCGACGCTTCCCGCGAGGCGATGCGCCGAGACGCCGACGCCCATGCCGCCTTGAACGATGGGAAGAAGCGAGTGTCCGCGGATGCGGAGCGGGGGGAGGTCGGTCGGAATCAAACGGTAGCGAGCGCCGGACAATTTATCAGATTGTCCGGTCAGGGGAGACGGCCGCTTTGATGCAGATTAAGCTCGGGCGCCGCTCAGCCGCCCGCGATCATGTGCACGAGCTGCACGCGGTCGCCGTTTGCGATCGGCGTCGTGGATTCGCCCGCGATGACCATCTCGCCGTTCACCGCCACGTTCAGATTCCGGTCGGCCAGGACGTCGTGCGCATCGGGCAGCCGGCGCGCGAGCGCCTCGCGCAGCTCGATCACCGTTGCGACCGGCTCGTCCACGATCACCACGCGCTCGGGCGCCCCGGGCGTATCGACCGGAACCTCGACGCGCACGGCAAAACCGGTGCTTGCGCGCGAGAGCCGCTCGTGCCAGTCGGCCCTGGGCAGACTCTCTTCGTTCAGGTCGGTGAGCGCGTAGAAACGCGTCTTCAGCCGCTCGAACTCCGCGCGGTCGATCTTCTCGCCCTTGAACGGCCCGGACCGGTTCGGCTCGGTGAACCAGCGCTCGGGCAACGTGTCGTCACGACCGCGCAGACCGAGGCTGAAGTTGAGCATGTGCTCGAGGCCGGAAATGTTGCGCCCGCACTCGTCGAGGTCCGCCTCGCTCATCGTCTCGCCGGTCAGTGTCGAGACCTGCGCCGCGAAGTCGTCCACGTCCGGAAGTGTCGGAGAATTGAAGAGCTTCGTGTCGAATCGGCACATGCCCACCGCATCGCCGACCGCGAACGTGTTCTCGCACTTGCGCACTGCGAACTCCTTGCCGTCGTAGCTGGTGGGCTCGGGTGACACGGTGCCGCCGTAGAGCGCCGCCTTGAACGCCGGATCGTCGTTGACCCGCGCATTGATCTCGAGGGTGGGCCGGTTGCGCAGGTGGTCCATGCCGCGCGTCGCCACCGAGAGGCCCAGCGCAAATGCCTTGAGGATGCGTGCGTCATGCGGGTCGGACTGGAAGAGCCCCTTGACCGCAATTCGGTAGGGAAGCGCTGCCGCCGGATACTTGCCACGCTCGACCGCGCGTGACGAGTCGGCGATGACGTCACCGAAGCCTTCACGCTTCGCCGTCATGAAGAGGAGCTTCTCGATCACGTCGTAGTTGCCCCAACCGAGGTCGAGCCCGCCGGTGGTTTCATTGGTGATGATGCCGCGCTGGTAGAGCTCCATCGCCCAGGAGATCGCGCTCCCCGTGGAAGACGAATCGAGTCCAAGGTCGTTCAGGATGTTCGAGAGGCGCAGCACCTGCTCGGGCTCGCGGATGCCGATGTTCGGGCCGAACTTGCCGAGGGTGGAGTAGTCGGGGCCGTCGCCCTTGTCGTAGCGATCGAACCGGCCGTCGCCGCGAACGCCCTGGTAGGTCTTCTGCCTGGCGTGCACGACGTCGGCCTGCGCCTTGTCGTAGCTCGCGTTGCCCTGCACGCCCTTGAGCGCGTTGACGCCCCAGTAGCCCTTGCCATCGGGGGTCATGTCGTTCAACGCCCGGCATTGCACCGGGCACTTGAAGCAGCCATCCATGCCGGGGCGATACGGATCGAAGGCGTCGGCGTCGAGTTGCTCGCTCCAGGTGGTTTCCTGGTTGTTCTTCGTTCCCATCGCGCCCAGCACGCGCGAGGGCTTGTAGAGGAACGGCGTGCCGACGGTCTTGAGCGCGTTCTTGACGACCGACGCGCCGGTGATCTTCCTGCCGATCACCTTGTTCCGTGCTTTCAGGTCAGCCGAGAACTCGTCGGCCGATGCCTTGCCGAGGACGAGGATCGCCTTGAGACGCAGCGCGCCCATCTTGGCGCCGCCGCCGCCGCGTGCGTAGATTGCCTTCGGGCCGCCCATGATGCCGCTGCAGAGCACGCCGTTCTCCCCGGCGCTGGTGATACGCACCATCGCGAGATCTTTGCGTTCCTTGCGGCCGAAGTTGCGCTCGATCGCTTCCGCAAAGTCCATGTTGTCCATGCCGACGTATGGCGCGGCGGAGACGAACCCGACTTCGTCTCGCGAGATCGTGACGAGCGTCCACTCCGGCGCGCGCCCGTAGAGCACGATGTGATCGTAGCCGTGGCGCTTGGCGTGCGCGGGGAAGTAATCCCCGGCGTTCGCATCGAGGATGGCGTAGGACTCTGGAGATTTGGAGGTGACACTTCCGCGCGTGGCCGACGGCATGTGGCTGGTGAGGACGCCCGAGCCGAAGATCAGCGGCACTTCCGGATCGAGCGCGTCGCGCTCCGCTTCGAGAAGGTTGTAGAGCAGGACCATGTTGCCGCCGCGCCCGCCCAGAAAGGTCGTGAGGACCTCACGCGGGAGGTACTTGCTGCGGCTCTCGCGCCGCTCGAGGTCGACGAAGAGCGTCCGACCCTGGCTCGTGTACCGGGGCGCGTCGTGCATGCGGCCGATCAGCCGCGCGACGCGGTCGCGTATGCCCATGGTGCCTCCTTGCTGGCGCTGCGCACCGCACGCCTACTCTTGTAGCACCGGGCGCCGGATGGGCATTTGATGTGCGTCATGCCCTCGCGCGATTAATTGGGGCACCAAACAAAGTGCCGGGCCCGCCGTTCGAGTCGGGCCGCTGCGCAATCAATTCGGCGGGAGTGAGCGTCTACTTTGGGCGTTTATCGACGACGCGCCTGGCCTTGCCGGCGGAGCGCTCGACCATGCCCGCGGGCAAGACCCTGATGTGCGCAGTGATGCCCACCAGCGACTTGATGTGATGCTGAAAGTCCTGGGCCGCGGCCGCGCGCGCGGCCTCGTCGGTCTGATCGAGCTCGGGCTTCATCTCGACCAGAACGTTCAACTGATCAAGATGCCGCTCATCGCGCCAGAGCTCGAGCTGATAATGCGGCGCGAGGCTCGGTCGCTTGAAGAGGACCTCTTCGATCTGGCTGGGAAAGACGTTGACGCCACGAATGATCAGCATGTCGTCCGAGCGTCCCGTGATCTTCTCGATGCGACGCAGCGCGGGGCGCGCCGTGCCGGGCAGCAGCCGGGTCAGGTCGCGGGTCCGGTAGCGAACGACCGGCAGCGCCTCCTTCGTGAGCGACGTGAAGACGAGCTCACCCTTCTCGCCGTCCGGGAGCACCGCTCCGCTCGCGGAATCGATGATCTCCGGATAGAAGAGATCCTCCCAGACGTGCGGACCCTCCTTCGACTCGGCGTACTCGCAGGCGACGCCCGGGCCGATCACCTCCGAGAGCCCGTAGAGCTCGATCGCCTGGATCGCGAACCGTTCTTCGATCTCGGCGCGCATCTCGTTAGTCCACGGCTCCGCGCCCAGCAGCGCCACGCGCAGACGGGTGCTGCGGGCGTCGATGCCCTGGCGCGCGAACTCCTCGGCGAGCGCCAGCATGTATGAAGGTGTGCTCGCGATGATCGTCGCGCCGAAATCCATGATGAGCTGCACCTGCCGTTCGCTCTGGCCGCCGCCGACCGGCACCACGGCCGCGCCGAGCCGTTCGGCGCCGTAGTGCACGCCGAGCCCTCCGGTGAAAAGCCCGTAACCCAGCGCGTTATGCACGATGTCCCGCTCGGACCCTCCCGCTGCCTGGATCGATCGAGCCATGACCCTGGCCCAGACATCGATGTCGCCCTGCGTGTACCCCACGACGGTCGGCTTGCCGGTCGTACCGCTGGACGCATGGATACGGACCACCTGATCCATCGGCACGGCGAACATGCCGTACGGGTAGGTCTCGCGCAGATCCTGCTTCGCCGTGAACGGAAATTTCGCCAGGTCCGCGAGCGATTTCAGGTCCTCCGGCACGAGCTTGGCGGCGTCGAACTTCTGCTTGTAGTGCGGGACGTTCGCGTAGGCGTAACGCACCGTCCAACGCAACCGCTCGAGTTGCAGTGCCCGCAGCTTTTCGCGGTCGAAAAGCTCGGCAGGCTCCAGCGGAAGGTCAGCGTCCGATTGACTCATTCTCCCGTTTCCTCCCTGCATTCAATAGCTTGTTCGATGCCAGCGATCCGTTGACCCGGCCGCTTTTTATGCGATACACGTTATGCTACGCTGTAAATTAATAAGAATCACGACGGCCCGCCCTCACGTCGGCGCGCCTGAATGGCGCCGCGCTTGGCCGCAATGCGGCGCACGTGGGATTATGAGTTAGGTTGTCACGGACGGAGGAACGGATGAAGGCGGATCTCAAGCCGGGGCTCTCGAGCACCCGCAAGTTCACGATCGACAAGCCGC
>JAABRB010000135.1 GCA_011391185.1 Betaproteobacteria bacterium | reverse complement strand
GCAAAGGAGGGGATAAGACTTTTTCCTCTCCTCTTCGAGGGTGAGGCGGGGTTTCGAGCGACGCGCCTGCGCGCGTCGCCGCCGCCGAACGCCCGAAGCCTCTGTGCTTCGGGCCGGACGGGGTGGGCGTGTCGCGGACGGGGTGGTGGTGTGCGCCGAGCGGAGCTGCAACCACCCCCCGCCCTTCGGGCGGACCCCTCCTTGAAAGGGAGGGGATGGTTTGAGGCTTTTTCCCCTCCTCTTCGCGGAGGGGTGGGCGCGCATGTAGAAGTGGGGGCCCCTTCATCCCCACCTGGCCGGGATGGTGCGTGCCGCGGCTAAATCGCTTTACGCGCCCTGCCCTTCCTTCCACACAAATGTTCCGTTGTTGAGATCGTTCACCGCCTGCATGACCTCGGCGCGGGTGTTCATCACGAACGGACCGTAGCGGGCGATCGTCTCGCGCGTCGGCTGGCCGCTCACGAGGAGAAAGCGCACGCCCGCGTCTCCAGCCCGCGCTGCGAACGCGTCACCGTCGCCGAGGATCGCGAGCCGGGGCGCGGTCATCGCAGTGCCCGCCTCGCCCGCACCGTTGTTGCCGAACGTTCCGCCCCCACGGTACGCGTAGGCGAACGCCGAATGCCCGCGCGGAATGGGCTGGATGAAGCTCGCGCCCGGCGCGAGATGCACATCGAGATAGGTGGGCTGCATTGCAATCCCGGTCACGGCGCCACCTACGCCGTCGGTCTCGCCCGCGACGACGCGAATCACGGTGCCGTCATCGCGGCGCACCTCCGGGATCTGTTCGGCAGTAAACTCCTGATAGTTGGGTCGGCTCATCTTGAGCCTGGCGGGAAGGTTGACCCAGAGCTGGAAGCCTTCCAGCCTGCCTTTCACGGGGCGCGGCATCTCCTCGTGCAGCAAGCCGCCGCCCGCGCTCATCCACTGCACGGCTCCGGGCCCGATCGTCCCCGCATTGCCCATCGTGTCGCGGTGGTCGGTCTCGCCGTCGAGCATGTAGGTGACGGTCTCGATTCCGCGATGCGGATGCATGGGAAACCCCGCCATGTAATCGGCGGGCTCGTCGGAGCCGAAGTGGTCCAGCAGCAGAAAAGGGTCGATCCAGTCGATCTGCTGCCCGGCGATGAGGCGATTGAGCTTCACGCCGGCGCCTTCCATCGTCGGCTCCGGGTTGATCACTCGGGTAACGGTGCGCGGGGTTGCAGTCATGCGAAGGCTCCTCGAATCTCGATAGGAAAGGATCACCCCGTACGGATTTCGGGTCAAGCGCCGGACCGGGATTGCCACTGACCCGCCGACACGCGGGTATGCTTGGCACGTGCCGGCTCAATCGACCGAAATTTCCGCGCTCGAATCCTCGACGCTCCCGCCAGGAATCCGTGCACGGCATCTGACGGGAATCAACGGCCTCAGGATGCACATTCTCGAGGCCGGCTTCGAGGTTCCGGGCCGTCCGTGCGTCCTGCTGCTGCACGGCTTTCCGGAGCTCGCCTACAGCTGGCGAAAAGTGATGCTGCCGATCGCCGCGGCGGGGTATCACGTCATCGCGCCCGACCAGCGTGGCTACGGGCGAACCACGGGATGGGACGGCGACTTCGACGGCGACGTCGGATCGTTTCGGATCCTCAACCTGGTGCGGGACGCGCTGCAGCTGCTCTTCGCGCTCGGCCATCAATCCGTGGCCGCAGTGGCGGGACACGACTTCGGCTCGCCCGTCGCCGCGTGGTGTGCGTTGATACGACCGGACGTTTTCCGCTCCGTGATCCTGATGAGCGCTCCGTTTGCGGGTCCCCCGCCGATCGCCGGGACCGCCGCACGCCAAGCCGTACCCGACATTCACGCAGCGCTCGCGGCACTGCCGCGCCCGCGCAAGCATTACCAGTGGTACTACTCGACGCGCACGGCAAACACCGACATGCACGATTGTCCGCAGGGCATCCGCGCGTTCCTGCGCGCCTACTACCACCACAAGAGCGCGGACTGGAAGCAGAACCGGCCGGTCCCGCTGGCGGCGTGGAAGGCCGACGAGCTCGCGAAGCTCCCCACGTACTACATCATGGAGTTCGACAAGGGAATGGCCGCGACCGTCGATGCGGAAATGCCGTCGCCGCGCGAGATCGCCGCGTGCCGCTGGCTGCCCGAGGACGAGTTGAGCATCTACAGCACGGAGTTCGGCCGGACCGGATTCCAGGGCGGTCTGCAGTGGTACCGGTGCGCGACCGGCACCGCGCAAACCGCAGAGCTGCAGCTCTTCTCCGGCCGCACGATCGACGTGCCCGCTTGCTTCATCGGAGGCCGAAGCGATTGGGGGATCTACCAGAAGCCCGGCGACATCGACGCCATGCAGACGCGCGCGTGCACGCAGATGCTCGGCTGCCACCTGATCGAAGGCGCCGGACATTGGGTGCAGCAGGAGCAGCCCGAAGCGACGAGCGAGCTGCTGATCCGGTTTCTGGAGCGGCGGTCTGCCGCGCCGCGCGCGGGCTGAAGCCCGACTCAGGCGTGCTCGGCGGCGCGCCGCACGCGCAATCGATAGAGCACGTAGTTCCAACCCACCGCAACGGCAAGCGCCAGAAGCAACGCCGGCGCGGCGCTCATCCGCGCCGCCGCGAGATGCAGGACCGCAAGCGCAATGCCGAACCCAACGAGCCCTTTCAGTCCGTTTACCAGCACCGATGCCGTGAACGGCCCGCCGAGGCGCGGCTGCAGGATCAGCACCAGGCACGTGAAGACCACGGGATACGTCGCCAGAACGCCTGTCGCCGAGTGGCCGAGCGCGTGACCGGCAAACGTGGTGGCGATCACCACGCAGGAAACCAGCGCGGCGCGCAGCGCAAGATCGAATCGCGCACGCGGCACCGGCCGTGTCTGCCTGACGCCTGCGAAACCGCGCAGTCCGCGAATCGCCAGGACGAAGGTGCCGGCGTACAGCGCGCACGCTTCGACGAAGGTCCAGTCCCGCAACTGAAGGAAAAGTGCCACCGCGAGCCAGGCGAGCGTCGCAAGCGCGAGCGACGCCGGCGTCCTGAAGCGCTGCGCGGCGAACGCGTGCGCCGCGACGAATGCGACGATCGCAGCAGTGCTCGCGACACTGATTCGCGCGCTGTCCGAGATGAACTGCGCGCCGTGATCGATCGCCAGGAACGCGTACACGGGACCGGTGGAGACCGGCAGCGTGGCGATCATCGCGCCGACGAACGGGCCCGCGCGCTCGGTCGCGCGGGATGCGGCAACGACAATCGCCACCGCGGTGGCAATTTTGAGGAGCAGAAGCAGGCCGCTCAACGTTCCTTTCCGGAATGGGTCAATCTGGTCGCCTGGCCATCAGAAAGAACAGCGATCCCAATCCGGCGAGCACTGCGATGACAGTGAATCCGGCGCGATAGCTCCCCGTGACGTCGGCAAGAACGCCGGCGATCAGCGGCCCGCCGATCTGGCCGACGACGATGATCATCGAGGACAGGCCGAGGATCATGCCGATCGCGCGACGGCCAAAATAGTCGGCACGAATCGCCTGCATGAACGGGCCGCGCAATCCCCAGGCGGCGCCATGCAGAAGGGCGAACGCAATCACCATGGCGGTGCCCGTGGCGTAGGTGAGCATGAGCAGGCCGGCGGCGTGAGTCAACATGCACGCCGCCGCGATCAAACGCTTATCGTAGCGATCGCCGATCGTCCAGCCGAGCCCGATTCCGCAGAGCTGCCCCACGGTGATCAGCGAGATGACGAGTGCGGCCTGTTCGAGCGTGTAGCCAAGCTCCTCCTTCATGAACGTGATTGCGTGCACGTTCACGGCGAACACGACGAGCAGCGCGAAACCGTGACCGAGCGAAAGCAGCCAGAACGCGGGGGTACGCAGTGCCTCGCGCGCACTGAACTCGCGTCGCGCGGGGGCTGCCGGAACCGCCGGGTCGAGGCTTGCCAGCGACGCGCTGGGCAGACCGTCCACGGTATCTCCCTGGTCCTCGGGCCGACGTCGGATGACACGCGCAAGCGGCAGGCCGAAGGCAATCACCAGCAGCCCCGAGACGAAGGCGGTCGGGCGCCAGCCCCAGGTCTGCATCGACCAGGCAACCGCCGGCACGAAGAGACCGCCAAGCGCGAGGCCGAGCGAGAGCGAGGACAGGGCGCGGGCGCGCCACCGCTCGAACCAGTGGATGATCGCGACGTTGAGGGGAAAGAAGCCGCACAGGCTCGAGCCAAGCGCGATCACCAGAAATGCGCCGTAGAACCCCGCGAGCGAGTCGATCTGGCTGAGCAACATGAAACCCAGTCCGAAGATGACGATGCCAAAGCGGATCATTCCCTGCGGACCGAAGCGGTCCATCATCCAGCCGAGCACCGGGCCGAAGACCGCGGCCTCCATCGGCTGCAGCGTGGCGGCACCGGCGAGCGCGGTCTTCGACCAGCCGCGCTCCTCGTTGAGCACCGCGAGATACGCGCCGAAGCCCTGGTGAAGGAGACCGGCCTGCAGAAACTGGAGGCCGCCGCCCGCGGCGACCATCTTCCAGCCGTAGAAGATTTTCATGCGGGGCAAGGCGGGACCGCCCCGCCGCCAGGCGCTGCGAACGGCCTCGACACGGCGCGCGGTCGCCTACTGCGCCGTCCAGCCGCCGTCGATCAGCAGGCTCGTGCCCGTGATCATCGCCGCAGCCGGCGAGGCAAGAAACACGATCGCGGCAGCCACGTCGTGCGGCTGGCTGAGTCGACCGAGCGGAATGCGCGCATGCACCCAGTCGCTGAATTCCTTGCGCTCGAACATGGGTGCGGTCATCGGCGTCGCGACGAACGTCGGCGCCACTGAATTCACCCGGATGCCGCTTGGCGCGAGCTCGACGGCCATTGCCTTGGTCAGGCCCTCGAGCGCGTGCTTGGTCAGGCAGTAGACGGTGCGGCCGGGCGCGCCGACGTGCCCCATCTGCGAGGACATGTTGATGATCGCGCCGCCGCGCGTCGCGCGATCCGGCGCCTCGAGCATTTTCTTCGCGGCGGCCTGGGCGGCGAGAAACGCGGCGCGCACATTGAGGTCGAGGAGTCGATCGAGATGCGCCTCGCTCACGTCGACGAACGGCTCGGGGATGTTGGTGCCGGCGTTATTGACCATGATATCGAGCCCGGGAAGCCCGGCGATCGCGCGTTTCAGGGCCGCGGCATCGGTAACATCGCAGGCAACCGCGTTGGCGCGGCCGCCGGCATCGCGAATCGCCTGGGCGCCGGACTCGACGTCGGCGCCGGTTCGAGCGACCAACCAGACTTCCGCGCCGGCGGCGGCGAGCGCTTCGGCCGCGGCACGGCCGATGCCGCGACCCGCACCCGTCACCAGCGCCGCGCGCCCTTCGAGCGGCCGCGCCTGCGCCGAAGCCTGCGGCCCGACGACCGCGCTCACGCAGGCTTCTCCGGATTCGCGCCCAGACCGACGTTCTGATTGCCATAGCGCCGCAACCGCAGGTCCGCCTGCTCCTTGTGCCCCCAGAACCGCTCGATCGCGCAGAGCCGCGAACAGTATTCGCCGATCATTGCGCTCGCTTCGGGCGTCACTTCCTGATAGGTGCAAGTCTTCAGGAATTTCCCCACCCACAGCCCGCCGGTGTAGCGTGCCGCACCGAGCGTCGGCAGCGTGTGATTGGTGCCGATCACCTTGTCGCCGTAGGAGACGTTCGTCTCGGGCCCCAGGAAGAGCGCGCCGTAATTGCGCATGTGCTCGAGGAAATAGCGCGGCTCGCGCGTGAGCACCTCGACGTGCTCCGCGGCGACGCGATCGGCCTCCGTGACCGCTTCGTCGAGCGTATCAACCAGGATGATCTCGCCGTAGTCGCGCCACGCGACCCCCGCCACGTCGGCGGTCGGCAGCACCGCGAGCTGCCGCTCGATCTCCGCGGGCAATGCCTCGGCGAGCGCTTTCGAAGTCGTGATGAGAATCGCGGGACTCGTCGGGCCATGTTCTGCCTGCCCGAGCAGATCAGTGGCGATGATCTCCACGTCGGACGTTTCGTCCGCGATGACCAGGATCTCGGTGGGCCCGGCAAAGAGATCGATGCCGACCCGGCCGAAGAGCTGCCGCTTGGCCTCGGCGACGTAGGCATTGCCGGGACCGACCAGCATGTCGACCGCCTTGATGGTCTCGGTGCCGAGCGCCATCGCCGCGACAGCCTGCACGCCGCCGATGACGTAGATTTCGTCCGCCCCGCCGAGGACCATTGCGGCGATCGTTTCCGCGTGCGGCTCACCCTGGTTCGGGGGCGTGCACGCGAGCACGCTCCGCACGCCGGCCGTGCGCGCCGTGACGACGCTCATGTGCGCCGAGGCGACCATCGGATAGCGGCCGCCGGGCACGTAGCACCCGACGCTGTCGACCGGAATGTTCCGGTGCCCGAGCTTCACGCCGGGCAGCGTCTCGACCTCGATATCCTTCAGCGCGGCGCGTTGATGCTGGGCGAACTTGCGGATCTGCTCCTGCGCGAACCTGATGTCCGAGATCGTGTCGGGCGCCACCTTGCGTACGATGTCATCGAGTTCGCCCTTCGCCAGCCGGAAGCTGGGCGGCGACCACTTGTCGAATTTCTCGGAATGCTCGCGCACCGCTGCGTCGCCGCGCTTCGTGACGTCCTCCAGGATCGACTCGACTGTCTGGCGCACTTTCGCGTCGTTCGCGTCGGTCAGCGCCTTGTCGATGCGTCGCTTGAGATGGGTTGCCATCGGGAATCCTCCATGCGGTCACGCGGGCCCCCGATGCCGCGGGGCGCAAACGTTTCACGGTATCAGGCGCGCGCGCTGTCCGTCAATTTGCGGTGGCGCGCGCCGGGCGGAAGGCAAGCGGCGCGATGCCGATCAATCCCAGTATCGGTCCCGGCAGCAGGAGCCATGCGACTCGCGCGCCGAGATCCGCCAGCAGCGCCGACGCAACGATGATCGCAACGACCGTGATGAAGAAGCCGATGCTGTTCTGGATGGCGAGCGCGCTGCCGACCAGCTCGGGCGGGCACGCGCGTGCCGACAATGCGGAGAACTGGGGCGAGTCGGCAACCACCATCACGCCCCAGAAGAGCATCAGACCCAATACGACGGGCACCGGCGCGCCCTGTGCCAGCGGAAAGACGAGGCACATCGCGCCGGAGCCGGCGAGCGCCCCGGCCGCGACGCGCGCGCCGCCGAACGTCCTGCTCAGCCGCCCGCCGAGGATGCACCCCAGGCCGCCGATGCCGATGATGGCGAACGCCCAGGCCGACACAACCAGCGGCGCGGCGTCGCCGTTGCGCGCGAGCACCGGCACGAGGAGGAACGGGGTGATGGTCCAGAACGCGTAGAGCTCCCACATGTGGCCGAAGTATCCGAAGGCAGCGGAGCGGAACGCGGGAATCCGGAAGGCTTGCGCCACCGAGCCCCAGCCCGAACGCTTGGCAGCGCCGGACTTTAGATGCGGCCCGTCGCCCAGCCTGAAAATCATCACGGCGCCAGCCAGCGCGAGCACCGAGCTCGCGAGCACCACCCCGCTCCAGGGCCAGCCCCCACCGGCCGCACGCACCGCATGCGGCAACGCCGTACCCACCGTCAACATGCCGACCAGCCACCCCAGCGCCTCGCCGGCACGGTCAGGAGACCAGCTCACGACGAGCTTCATGCCGAGCGGATACACCCCTGCGAGCGCGATACCGGTGACGAAGCGGTAGACCCACGCGTCTCCAAGGCCGGTAGCGAGCAATGCGAAGCCCGCATTGGCCAGCGCGCCGAGTACCGCGCACGCGGCGACGATGCGGCTCGCGGCGAATCGATCCGCGAGGCCGGAGAGCGCAAACACGAGCGTGCCCGCGATGAACCCGAGCTGCACGGCGCTGGTCAGCGAGCCGATGTCCGCAGGCGTCAGCCCCCAAGCCCGCACCAGATCGTCGGCAGCCGCGTTTGCGCTAAACCACAGCGACGTCCCGAGTAGCTGCGCGAAAACGATGATGGGGATCGCGAGACGACGCATGCGCAAGTAGGCGGGTTATCGGTTGATGTTTTCCCCTCCTCTCCGAGGAGGGGTGGCTGCGCATGACGGGGTGGGGGCTTTTTCATCCCCACCTGGCCGGGGTGGTGTTCCGGAGCGCATGCAGCACATGCGGTGGTCGCGCTGAACCGAAGCCGCGACCACCCCGCCCGCTCCGCGGGCACCCCTCCTTGGATAGGAGGGGAAGTTTCTCTTTTTCCCCTCCTCTTCGAGGAGGGGATGGTATGCCCTTTTCCCCTCCTCTTCGAGGAGGGGTGTCGCCGCAGGCGACGGGGTGGTGTGTGCGTCGAATCGAAGCCACAACCCCCCCGCCCGCTCCGCGGGACCCCTCCTTGGAAAGGAGGGGAAATTATTCATTCTCCCCTCCTCTTCGAGGAGGGGTGTCGCCGCAGGCGACGGGGGGGGGGTGTGCGTCGAATCGAAGCCACAACCCCCCC
>JAABRB010000014.1 GCA_011391185.1 Betaproteobacteria bacterium | reverse complement strand
CGGCAAGCCCCAGGATCAGCGAGGCGATGATCGCACCGCGCACATCGCCCACCCCGCCCATGATCACGATGATGAGGGCCTTCATCGTGAAGACGATCCCGATCGAGGCGTCCATCGTCAGGAACGTGGAGAGGACGATTCCGCCCGCGGCCGTCACGGCGCCGCCGAGCGCGAACGCGAAGGCCGACATGCGCGGCACGTCGATCGCCACCAGTCCGGCTGCGGCCGGATCGACCGCCACGGCGCGGATCGCCATCCCGGTGCGCGTCCCGTTCAGTCCCCAGTAAAGCAGGCCGCAGATCGTCACCGCGATCAGGCAAGCGACGACCCGGTTCAGGCCGTACGGGCTGCCGAAGATCGGGAACGGCACGTCGAGGTACGAGTAGGTGAAATATCCGCCCCCGAAGATGAGCAGCATGATTCCGACGAACACGAAAGCCAGTCCGAAGGTCGCAAGGATGCTGTCCACCTCGAGCATGCCGCGGCTCCTGGCACGCCGCACCAGCGGTTGCATGAGATAGCGATAGATGACCCAGTTGAGGACGAAAGCTCCCGGCACGACGAAGGCCGCGGCCACGTACGGGTCAATCTTCTGAGCGGTGAAGACCCAGAACGCGCCGAAGGCACCGGCCACCAGCATTTCGCCATTGGCGAGATTCATGATGCGCGCCACGCCGTACTGCAACGTGAGCCCCATCGCGATCAGCGAATAGGTCGCCCCGAGCAGGATGCCGGTGATCAGGATATCCATGGAGCGTCTAGCGGGCTGTCAAGAAATGCGCACCGCGGCGACTTCGAGTGGTGAATTCAGCGTGCAAGGCAAACCCCGGTCGCACGAACAAGGGGAGACGCCCCCTTGCATATCCCCCCCGAACGAACAAGGGGCTAGGGAAGGGGTGGGACCCTTCCCTTCCCACCTGCCCTTGTATATCCCCCCGCGAGCGGGCGCAGAGTTCAGCAACATCCCATCGGAGCAAAAAATACCCCGGTGTCGGAACCTCACACCGGGGTTCTGGCTTGCGAAACCGGGAGCCGGAGCCTACCAGCCGGTCTTGGTGTTCACCGGCTTGGCACCGGACAGTCCGGTGGACGACACGCCGTAGAACACGCCGCCCTGCCATTGGCCGACGGTCCAGAATTCATGGATCGACTGGTTGGTGAACTTCCACGGGCCCATGACCGTCTTGAACGTGGTCTTCTTGACGTAATCGGTCACCGCCTTGCGATCGGTGCCGACGGCCTCGATCGCCTGCTCGAGCACTTGCAGCGTCCCATACATGACCGGGCTCGCCCAGTAGTCGGCATCCTTGCCGGTCACCTTCTTGTGCGCCGCGTAGTACGCCTTCATGTCCGGAGTGTCCGGATTGACGCCTCCGGCGCCGAGGACGCCTTGCACGGAACTGCCGAACTTCGCTGCGTACACCGGGAACGCCGTTGCCACAGCCGTGTAATAGGCCTTCACGTTGAGGCCCTCGATCTTGGACTGTGCGGTCAGTGCGAAGGTGTCGGGGGGATAGGACCACGCGACGAACGCGTCCGGATTGGCCGCTTTCGCGCCCTTCACGATCGGCGACAGATCCTGGGTGCCCAGCGGGTAGGACTTGTCGTAGACGATCTCAAGACCGGCTCCCTTGAAGATCGGCCGCGCCGCTTCCGCCAGCTCGATGCCGAACGCATCGGCCACGTTCACCATCGCGACTTTGTTCCCGATCTTGCCCTCGGCGCGCAGCTTCGCGAGGATCTCCGCCACCGAGTTCGCGAGGGCAGTGGTCGTCCCGAGCGTGAAGAAGATGCCGGGATAGCGCTTCGTCAATTCCGAGTTCTTGTCGGTGATCGAGGTGGACGTGATCTGGGGGTAGCCGTACTTCGCGTAGACCGGCGCCGCCGCCAGGTTGAGGCCCGAGCCGTACGGGGCGAGGATGAAGTCGACCTTGTCCTGCGTGGCCAGCCGCTCGACCGCCTTGATGGTCTCGCCCGGGTTCGTCCGGTCGTCGTACTCGATGATCTCGACCTTGCGCCGGGTGCCGTCCTTCATCTTCAGGCCGCCCCGCTCGTTCACCTGGTGTGTCCAGAGCTGGATGTTCGGCCAGTGCGTGACGGCCGCACCCGCGGCAAGCGGCCCGGTCTTCGGCGCAACGGCGCCGATCTTGATCGTATCCGCAGCGTGCGTCGCGCCCATTTGCAGGGTGGCGAGGGTGCCCGCGAACGCTGCCGCAAGCGCCACATTCAATGCTGTTCTGCGTTCCACGTCTCTCTCCTCGGTTGTTGCCCTCGACCGGATGCGTCGGATCTCGGGCGGTTGACCCCGCCCACGTGTTTGGTACGTCGCGCACGCCCCGATGGACTTTGCCCGGGAGCACGCGTTTATTCAGGCTGCTCGCAGCACTCTACGTATCTCCCTGCACGCGTGTCAACGATAATATTGGGGTCCCAAACAATCGTGGTTTGCGCGTCGCGTGCACCGGAATGAAGCCGCCAGCATGCACTCACATTGACATTGCGGCGCAGCAGAAGACGCGTTTCGGGCGTCCCCGTTGGCGCGCAACGCGCCGGTGTCAGGTGAACTCAGACACCCGAATCGAGGCGCGCGACTTGCCAGAGCATGCCGCACATCCCGAGCACCGGCGCGTTGTCCGGTTCGCGCCAGACCCCGGCACCGGGCGAGGTTTGCGCCGGGCCGAGCACGGCGAGCAGCGCGAGCGTGTCCTGCGCCTCGCGAAGCGGCCCGGTGCGGATTGCGTCTTCCATGGTTGCGCGATTCGCAGCAATCGTCTCGTGGTGCCTGCGGAGGAATCGTTCGAGCTCCGCGAAATACGCGGCGCGGTCGCTCTCCCACAGCGCGAGGAGTCGCGCGTAGGCGCGTGCGGAGGCGTCGCGCCGTTCGAGCGCGCCGTCGAGCCCCTTGTCCACGAGTGATCGCAGCACCTCGTAGCGCTGCGGATCGGCATCCGCTTCCGCGCCGAAGTAGATGCGCGCGTCGCCGCGCTCCGCGAGCCCCGCGTTGCCCATGATCGCAAGCACCTCGAGGCGGTGCGTGCTGACCGAGCGATGCAGGGTGCCGGGCGGGAACTGGACGTAGCTCCCGGGCCGGATCTCGACGCGGCGAAACCCGTGCTCGGATTCGTGGAGCTCGAGCGCGCCCTCGCCCGCAACGCCGAAGTAGGCCTCGCCGGTGAGCGCATGCACGTGCGCGCATCCGGCGGTCACGCCGTCAGGCCCCGGGCGCTGATCGTAGACGCGCAGCACCGTGAGGCCGATCCCGCCGACGAGCGGCGCGCTCATGCGCCGCCTCCGGCGCGCGGCAGGACGCGCACGAGGCGCAGCAGATCGATCAGTGGGTCGAACACGAATGCGACGACCGCACGGAAAAATCCGTAGACCGAGCCGACGACCGTTCCGACGTACGCGACAACGCCTTCCCGCACGCCTCGAGCCAGGCCCTCCACGCCGATCGGCAGGCCGCCGGCCGACTTGCCGGCGAATGCGCGCGCCCCGCGACCGATGGCGACCGCGAGTGTCCAGTGAGCGCCGAAGATGCGCGCGATCCCGCCGAAGAATCCCTCGGACACCGCGCGCAGCCGCCCGCCCACGTAGTGCTTGGTCGGTCCGGCACTGGTGAGCACGGTGAAGATGCACAGAATGATCAGCGCCACGCAGATCGGCCGATCGAAGTAGAACGTCCAGTCGCCGTCGTGAATGACCCACGAGCGGCGGAAGCTCTTGTCGAGGATATCGCCCAGCACGATGCCGAGCACGAGCGGCGCCATGGGGTACTTCATCTGCCGCAGCGCGAACCCGAGTATGCCGAAGATCACCATGACCCACACGTCGAACATCCGCTGCGCGATCGCGTAGCTGCCGATCACGCAGAGGACGAAGACGACCGGCATCAGCCGCTCGCGCCGCACGGCGAGCACCTTGAGCAGCACCGGCGTGAGCAGGATGCCGAGCACCAGCATTGCTATTGCCGCGAAGAAGGTCATCACCACCACCTCGTACACGAAAGTGGGGAACTCGATCATGATCATCGGGCCCGGGCGCACGCCGTGCAGCACCATCGCGGCGAGCAGGACGGCCGCGGGCGCCGAGCCGGGGATGCCAAGCGTGAGCACGGGGATGAGCGCGCCGGGCGGCGCCGCGCTGTTGCCGGTCTCCGCGGCCATCAATCCTTCCACCGAGCCCTTGCCGAACTTCTCCTTCTCCTTCGACGCGCGCCGCGCCGCGCCGTACGACACCCAGGCGGCGATGTCCTCGCCGACGCCCGGGATCACGCCGATGAAGGTGCCGAGCCCGCCGGAGCGCAGAATCGTGCGCCAGTACTTGAGCACTTCGCGCGGATCCGGGATGACGTCGATGAGGCGGGTCGTCGCCTTGACGACCTCCGCGCGGCGGTTGTACATCACCGCGATGACTTCCGAGAAGCCGAACGCGCCGACCATCGCCGGGATCAGGTTGATGCCGCCCTGCATCTCGGTGAAGCCGAACGTGAACCGGTCGGTCATGTAAAGCCCTTCCTGGCCGATCATCGCGACCGCCAGGCCGAGAAAGCCTGCGATCCATCCCTTGAGCGGATCGTCCGCCGCGGTGAGCTGCCCGGAGATGAGCACGCCGAAGATCGCGAGCCAGAAGAACTCGTGGGTCTGGAAGGAGAGCGCGTAGTCGGCGAGGATCGGCGCCACCGTGGCGAGAAAGAACATGCCGATCACCGTGCCGAGAAAGGAGCCGGTCGTCGCGGTGCCCATCGCGGGTCCCGCACGTCCGGCCTGCGCGAGCGGGTAGCCGTCGAGCGTCGTCGCGGCATTGGCCGGCGTGCCGGGAATGTTGAGCAGGATCGCGCTGCGGCTGCCGCCGTAGATCGCGCCGACATAGAGGCACACGAGGATCATGAGCGCGGTATCGGGCTCCATGCGGTAGGTCAGCGTCGTGAGGAGCGCGACGCCCATTGTCGCGGTGAGTCCCGGCAGCATGCCGATCACGATGCCGAGCAGCGTGCCCGCCACGATGAAGAGCGCCATCTCCCAGCTCGAAAGCTTGCTGAATGCGACCCCGATATGGCCAAGAGTGGTCGCCAGGTAGCCGGCAAGTCCCGATAGAAATTCCATTGCAGGCCGTCGCGCGCCGTCAGGGAAGCTTCACGTAGAACTCGTTCTCGAAGACGTACGAGACGGCCCAGGCAATGAGCGCCGCCTGGAGCACGGCGAGCGCGACCAGCCAGACGTGGGGCGCGTACGCCGCGGGCACGAATCCCAGCATGCCCTGGACGGCCCGCGTGAGACGCGGTGCCCGCCGCGTCCAGCGCTCGCGGCGGAGCGCGGCGAGCTCTCCGGCGAACTCCCACTCCGATCCAATGATGAAGATCGTGAGAAACAGAAAGGTCGCCTCGTGGTACTGCACCTCGTACCCACCGAGCGTGGCGCCGAGCAGACCGACCGCATACAGCGAACAGACCACGGCGGTGACCGCGCAACGCATCGTGCCGGACCGTACGTCCGGATCGGAGATTCGAATGCCGGTGAGCCGATGACCGCCCTGCCGGACCGCGCGAACGAGCAGTACGATCGCGAGGAACGCGATGATCACCCCGAGCATTACGGGCACGCGCCCCGGTTCGCCGCCCTTCGCGATGAAACCGCCCGCGCCCGGCATGCGCAGGCCTTCCACGGCCATGTAGACGCCGAGTGCGAGAAAAATCAGCGACGCGAGGAAATCAGCCCGTGCCATGTCGTGCACGCAGAGGTTCGTGAGTCTTGCACATGGTCGCCCGCATGAGGCCGCCCGTGGACGGCCGACAAAAACGCAACGGGCGGGGAACTTACCCCGCCCGCCGGTTCGCCAGCGTGCTTACTCGGTCACGGACGCGGGAAGCCCACCTTGTCCGGGCTGACCTTGCCCTTGCCGCCGTCGAAGATCTGCCATGCGTTGATCTGGGTGGTCTTGAATGCCTGCTTGTAGGCAGAATCGCCCCACGCGACGTCGACACCGAGTCCCTTGGATTCCGCATACTTCTTGAGGCGGGCAGAGCTCTTGATCTTCGAATCCCAGACCTTGCCCATCGTCGCGACGACGTCCTGCGGCACGCCTTTCGGCGCCCAGATACCGAAGTGCACCGGGCCGACTTTCGCGTTCGGCAGGAATTGCGTGATCGGCGGGATCGAGCCGACCCCCGGCAGCGTCACCGCACTCGTGGTGTACGCCGCGAGGGGCTTCAGGCGCTTGGCGCGCAGCATGTCGTACTGCTCGGACACGAGCTGGGTCGTGACCTCGGTCTCGCCCGCGACGGTTGACTGCACCGCCGGATTGCCGCCGTCGTACGTCACCATCTTGTATTCGCCGCCCACTGCGGCCTTGAGCGCCTCGGCCGCGGCACCGCCCGCGGAGTTGATCCCGCCCGTGGCGATAGTCACCGAGTTCGGGGCGGACTTCATCGCCTTGACGATGTCCTCCACCGACTTGAACTTCGAGTTCGGATTCACCGAAAGCATCGTGTAGTTGACCACGGCGAGATAGAGATTCCAGTCCTTGAGCTGGGTGTCGATCGCGCCGGTGACGACGTAGGTGCCGAGATCCTTGGCAGCGCCTGCCGTCCACGTGTAGCCGTCCTTCGGCGCTTCGAGGGCGGCCTTCGTCCCGACGGCGCCTCCGCCGCCCGGCTGGTTCACGACGACCACTTTCTGGCCCAGCGAATCCTCGAGATCCGCCGCGAGGGTGCGGATCAGCTCGTCGGTCGATCCGCCTGCGCTCCACGGCACGATGATCCGGATCGGCTTCGTCGGTTTCCAGTCCGCCGCGGACGCCGGGCCGGCAAGCGCGAGCAAAAGCACCGCGCCGAGAGCAAAGAGTTTGTTGTGCATGATTCGTCCTCCTCCGTGTTGAATCGTCGATTCTAGTTTGCATCCGGCCCGACCGCTCAATGCGGCGGGATCGAGGCTGCGGGAACGCGGAGCGCATTCGGACGCCGCCATTCGGACGCCGCAATCGGCTCACGCAAGGCTCACGCAACCGGCAACGGTGTCCGGTAAGTAACCGGATGGTTACTTATTTTGGCCGGCCCCGGCAGGCCTTGTCAAGCGAACGGCGGCGCCGGTCGGTGCCACGCGGGCAAGCCACTGATCTCGCTCTCCTAATAGCAGGACAGGCGGCCTCAGGATCGCCCGCACTGCCGCGCGGCGCGGGGGCGTGACATAGCGCACGTCCGCGCCGCGCAGCGCCGATACTTTTGCGGCCTCGCCCCCCAGAATGCAGGGGCAATCCGGCCGGCGACCACAACATATAGGGGCTGTGCCGGACCAGACCAAAGGGGGCAGGCACAGGCGTGGATCCGGGACTCTACGGCTGCATCGCGGCGCTGGTGTGGGTGCTGCATCGGCACGGGATGGCGGTCCCGCATCACGTTGCGCGGCATCGCCGGCTCGGCGTCCGCTATCGCCGGGTCCACGGCATCACCCGGCTGGGCGTCGCCTGCCTCGGCGCAGCAGTGGTGGCGGTCGCGGTCGCCAACCTCGTCGCGACGGCGCTGACCGGCGCGGAAGGCGCCGCCTTGTACCTGGCCGGCGTGGGAACCGCGCTCGTGTTCCTCGTCCTGGTGGAAGCCGCGATCATCCGATTGCACTACGCGATCGCACACGAGGCCGAGCGTGCGGCTGCGCGGCGCGCGCGGCAGCGCTCGGTCCGCACCATGATGCGCCTCGGCCTCGGGCCTCACAGCGAACAGCAGTTCTAGTTCAACGCCCGCGACACGGGCAAGCGCCGCGCGAAGCTATACTTCCTGACGTGCGCCGCAGGGCGCACGTTGCGAGACAATCATACGCGCCATGCCAGACGGAAAAACGCTTCGAATCGGCGCCGGCGCCGGATTTCAGGGTGACCGCATCGAGCCGGCCGTGGTGCTCGCCTCGCAGGGTGGGCTCGACTATCTCGTGCTCGAGTGCCTCGCGGAGCGGACAGTTGCCGCGGCCCAGCTGCGCAAGCGGCAAGCGCCTGGAACCGGGTTCGACCCGCTGCTCGAGGCACGCATGGAAGCGCTGTTGCCGTTCGTCGCGCGCAATGGCGTACGCATCGTCACCAACATGGGCGCAGCCGATCCGCTCGGGGCGGGCAAGGTCGTGATCGCGGTTGCGCGCCGGCTCGGCCTGCGCGTGAAGGTTGCCGCGGTGACGGGCGACGACGTTCTCAGCCGCATCAAGCCGAAGATGATCGCGCTCGAATCCGGGCGGCCGCTTGGCGAACACGGCAAGATCGTCTCGGCGAACGCGTACCTGGGTGTCGATGCCATCCTGCCGGCGCTCGCGGGCGGCGCGAATGTCGTCATCACCGGCCGGGTGGCCGATCCTTCCCTTTTCCTGGCGCCGCTCATGCACGAGTTCGGCTGGGCGCGCGACGACTGGGATCGGCTGGCGCGCGGGACCGTCGTCGGCCATCTGCTCGAGTGTGCCGGACAGATCACCGGCGGCTATTTCGCGGATCCGGGCGTGAAGGACGTGCCCGACCTCGCCCACCTCGGCTTCCCATACGCCGACGTGGATGCGGACGGCTTCGCTTCGATCGGCAAAGTCGCCGGAACCGGCGGCGCGGTGACGCTCGCCACCGTCAAGGAGCAGCTGCTCTACGAGGTCACCGATCCGACCGGTTATGTCACGCCGGACGTCACCGCGGATTTCACGACCGTTCGGCTGGCGGACGTCGGACCCGACCGGGTGGCCGTCGGCGGCGCAACCGGCCGGCCGCGAACCGATACGCTGAAAGTGAGCGTCGGTTATCTGGCGGGATGGATCGGCGAAGGAGAGATCTCCTACGCCGGCGCGAACGCCCGCGCGCGCGCCGATCTTGCGGCCGCGGTCCTGCGCGAGCGCCTGCAGGACGCCGTTCCGGAACTGCGCGTCGACCGGATCGGCATCGATTCGTCGCATCGTTCGAGCTTCGATCATGCGCATGACCCGTATGAGGTCCGTCTGCGTGTCGCGGGCCGCTCCGACAAACGGGCGCTCGCCGAGCGGATTGCCTGGGAGGTGGAAGCGCTGCTCACAAACGGACCCGCGGGCGGCGGCGGGCTGCGAAATTCCGTCACCGAGCGGCTCGGCATCGTCTCGACCCTGCTTCCGAGGCGCCTTGCGACGGCCGAGGTGGTCTTCATGCAGAATCGCTATGCTGCGAAAACTCGCTGAGATCGCACATTGCCGCGCGGGCGACAAGGGCGACACCGTCACGCTGTCGCTCTTCCCGCATCGCCCGGAAGACTATCCGCTGCTCGTCGAGCGGGTCACGGGAGAACGGGTGCGCGCCCACCTCGCCGGCACGGTGAAGGGCGAGGTGCGCCGCTTCGAGCTGCCGCTCATCCATGCGCTGCAGTTCGTCTGCGAGCAGGCACTCGACACGGGCGTCACCACTTCGCTCGCGCTCGACACCCACGGGAAGACGCTCAGCTACGCGCTGCTCGAGCTGAAAATCGAGGCCTGATTGAAATCCCGGCTCGATGCGGCCCGGCTCGCGCGGAAGTCAGCGCGCGGCCATCATGCCGGATGGGGTGACCGAAGCGCGACCGGGCGGGCAGACGGAGGCCGGACAGGTATGCTTGTAGTAGCGCTGGTTGAGATAGAGCGCGACATCTTCGATGTCCTCGGCATTCCAGTCACCGCCGAGCGAGGCGTTCCAGCGGCTCACCTGCGCGAGCACGCCCTCGAAACTCGCCGCCTTGCGGCTCTCGCGCTGGTGCACGCTCTGGGTGTGGCAGCTGACGCACCGCGATTCGTAGAGCGCCCGCCCGCGACCGGCGTCCGTGGCGGCCGCGGGCGATGCCAATCCGAGCGCGGCAAGCGATAGAACGACACCGATGCGTGACATGCCGGATTCCTCCTGATCGTTGACTGCTCCCTCGATCTTCACGGGCGGCCGCCTGGCAGCCTTGATCCAGGTCAAGCCCGTTCCAGGGTGGGGTCCGGGCCGCACGCACATCCGCTTTGCATCTGCGGGGCAACCCATCTAGAATGGCGTGGCTAGAATGAAGCGGCGCCCGC
This sequence comes from Betaproteobacteria bacterium, assembly GCA_011391185.1. The sequence goes on along the minus strand of JAABRB010000014.1, from coordinate 12,070 downwards.
TCCCCGTCGGCCCCTGTAGGAATCGTGGCCACGATATTGGAGGTTGAGCGGGCACAAGCCGCAGCCGCCTGAGTCGTGATTAGTCGTGGCTAGTCGTGATGATGGGCGGCAGTTTTCTCCCGCGAGCGGCACACGGATCGCGCCCTGCCGAAAGGCCGCGCGATCGAAAGGCAAAGCAGTGATGAGACCGTCGTCTAACCCCGACAGGTGGGCGCAGCCGAGTGCTTTGTGCATGCGGCGGCGCCACGACCTGAGCCCGTTCCGCGCGGCGAACTGCTGACGCGCCGCAGCCATGCCCGATTTCAGCCGGTTCTATGCCCACAAGGGCCAGCTCCCCACGAATGTCACGCCCGAGTCGCATTTCAACGACCCGATCGAGCACTACGACGGGCGCGCTGCCGGCGGTAGCCGGCTCTGGGGCGACGCATCGGAAGACGTGCAGGAACATGCGATCGAGGCGGTCATCGCCGCCGCGGCGCTCTTCGGCCTCCCGCAGCGCGAGACGGCTCACGTGCTCGCCATCGCACGGGTCGCGAGCGGCCTGAATCCGGACGCCGCCGACCCCGACAACTCGCGCGCCGGCCTCGCACAGTTCGACGACGCCACGGCGGAGCGTCTCGAGCTGACCGGCGAGGCCCGTTTCGATCTGGAGGCCAACGCCGAGGCGCTGGTACGCGCGTTCAACGAGGCGAAAAAGCTCTCGCAGCGGCGCGGCGCGGGCGGCGGTGGCGGGCCCGGACGCGAAGTCGAGACGTTGATCTACAAGACGATCCACGACGGTCCGGAAGGCGACCATGGGGGAATGGAAATCTCGCGTCGCGAGGTAATGCCGCTCGTCGAACAGTTCCACGCGGCGTTGCGTGGCGGGCGCAGCGGTGAGGGCGGTGGCAGTGGCGGTGGTGGTGGTGGCGGCGGACGCGGCGGTGCAGGACAGGGTCCGATGCGTACGGGTCGTGGCGGCGGACGCGCCCAGGGCGAGGGCGCACCCGGGCCGATGCGCTCGGGAAACTGGAACAATTCGCCGCCGCAACAGCGCGAGCAGCGCGAGCAGCCGGCGCGCCGGGGCGGCGGCCGGCGCCGGTCGGGCCGCACGCGCACCGGCGGACGCTGAACGATGTCCCTTCGCCCGGGCGGGCGCCTGCTGAAGCGGTAGAATCGGCCTGTCGCGCCCCGCGTGGCCGCAGTTCTCTGCCTCCCGAGGGGCACCCCGATGGAGCCTCGCACAATGCGTATCGAAGTCCACGTCCACGGCACCATCCCCATGCGCCCCGGTGCGGCGCTTGCGCAGATCGAGATCGCGCTGCGGCCATGGCTCGCGTACATCGACCAGGAAACCCTGGCCGACGCACACAGCGCCTACGAGGACGAGCCCGGCGTTGCATACGATCCGCAGCGGAGACTCCTGGAGATCTGCTGGACGGGCGATGTCGGCAGGAATTTCCGCGAGATCGTGGAAGAGGCGATGCAGGGGCTGAATCCGTACGCCGAGCGTGCAGCCGAAGTGGAGGTCACGTACTACCACGACGACGGGACCGACGAGTACGGCGTCGTGTTCGTCGGCCCGACGCCCGAGGCGATTCGTGAGGCCCAGCGCCAGCGCATGGTGGACGACGTGGCGCACCTGCTGTCGCGTCACTTCGGCGACTCGGAAATCGGTGAGGCGGTCGCGCTGGTGAACCAGCTCTTCCAGCGCACCTGGGCCGAGCAGGGGAGTCTCGTGAAGCCGAGCACGGCGATACAACCTCAGGCGGCGAGCCTGCCCTCCAACCGCAAGCGGTTGCATTAAAGGCGGAAGGTTACGAACAGGAGGAAACCGGCTGGTTTCCTCCCGTTACCCTCCTTCCCGCTAAGAGCAGGTCGTGCCCGGGTGGGAAAAGGAGATTTTTTCCCCTCCTTTTCAAGGGTGAGACGGGGTTTCGAGAACGTGCCTGCGCACGTTCGAGCCGGCCCGAGGAAGGGGTGGGACCCTTCCGTTCCCACCCTGGCCCGAGGCGTCCCCGCTTCGGGCCGGGCGGGGTGGTTCTCCCTCACTTCTCACTCCTAACGCCGCGCCGCATCCAGATCGCGTCCTCCTGCTCCAGTTCCTCGAGCCGGGTCTCGAGCTCCGCGATGCTGCGATCGAGCTCGGGCAGGAGCACATCCTGCAATGCGCGGGCGCGGCGCGAGGCGCGCTTGTACTCGACGTAAAGCCGCTCGAGATTGCCGCTCAACGCGGCGAGCGCAGCAGCCTGCTCCAGAAGCGCCAGGTAGGCTTTCCGGCAGGCCTCGGCCTCGGGGGAGACATCGGCCGGCGCGACCGGCGGCAACGCATCGCCCACGATTCCGGCCGACAGCAGACGAACCCCCATCAGTGAACTGTCGCTGACGCGCAGCGCGACTTCGGCGAGGATTCCCGGCGGATAGACCTCGAGCCCTTCCAGCCCGTGCTGCGTGATGGCGGCCGCAAGCGCCGCGACCGCCGCACGCTGTGTTTCCGCGAACCGCCCCGCCCTGGCCTCGTATTCGCGCAACTGGCGCACGATTTCTCCCGCGAGGAGCATCGTCTTCTCGTCGAGAAAGACATAGCCCTCGTGCATCGCATGGCGCTCCTCCTTGCGCTCGATCACCGCGCTGCGGGTCGGCGTGACGTCGCTCATTTGTCGATGTGCTCGGCGATCTGCTTGTCCGAGAGGCGCGCGAGCTCCGCCTTCGGCAGCGCCTTCAACAGTTCCCACCCGGCTGCCATGCTCTCGTCGAGGCTGCGCGCACCGGACTGGCCGACGAGCGTCCGTTCGAAATCGCCACCGAACGCAAGGTATTTCCGATCTGCCGCGGACAATCCCTCCTCGCCGACCACGCTCGCCAGCACGCGCGTCTGGGCGGCGCGCGCATAGGCGGCGTAGAGCTGGCTCGCGAGCGCAGGGTGATCGGGGTCCGTGTATTTTCCGCCGGTACCGTCCTTCATCAGCCGCGAGAGGCACGGCAGCACGTTGATCGGCGGGTAGACCCCGCGCCGGTCGAGGTCCCGCGAGAGCACGATCTGTCCCTCGGTGATGTACCCGGTCAGGTCGGGGATCGGGTGCCCGATGTCGTCGGCAGGCATGGTGAGAATCGGGAGCTGCGTGAGCGTGCCGGGACGGCCCTTGATGCACCCCGCGCGCTCATAGAGCGTCGCGAGGTCAGAGTACATGTACCCGGGGAAGCCCTTGCGGCTCGGAATCTCGCCCTTGCTCGAGGACACCTCGCGCAGCGCTTCGCAGTAGTTCGTGAGATCGGTGAGGATCACGAGCACGTGCTTGCCCTCGACGAACGCCAGATACTCCGCGGCGGTGAGCGCAAAGCGCGGCGTGAGGAGGCGCTGGGTGCTCGAGTCGCTGGCGAGGTTCAGGAAGAGCGCGGTTCGCTCCAGCGCACCGGACCTCTCCAGGCTCGCGCGAAAGAACTCGGCGGTGTCGAACGGCACCCCGATCCCGGCGAACACGATTGCGAAGTCGCCCGCCTGGCCCTTGCGCAATCGCGCGTGTCCCGCGATCTCTACCGCGATCCGGTCGTGCGGCAGCCCGCCCCCCGAGAAGATCGGCAGCTTCTGCCCGCGCACCAGGCTGTTCATGAGATCCACCGCGGTGACGCCCGTCTCGATGAAGTCGCGCGGCGTCGCCCGGGCGAACGGGTTGATCGGCATCCCCTCGATGCGGGAGTTCTGGCGCGCGGCGATCGGCGGCCCGCCGTCGATCACCTGCCCGACTCCGTTGAACACGCGCCCCAGGATGCCCGGTCCGATCGCGAAGTTGAGCGGCTCGCCGAAGAAGCGCACCACCGCTTCCGCCAGTCCCAGCCCGGCGGTGTTCTCGAGCACTTCGATGGTGACGCGCTCCTCGTCGAGCGCCACCACTCGGCCGAGCCGCGCGCGGCCGTCGTTACCCCGCACCTCGACCGCATCGTGCAGGCCGACCTCGAGCGTCCGCCGGAGAAAGAGCAGCGGTCCGTCGAGCTTGCGCGCGGCGCCTTCAACCAGCAGTCTTGGCTGCATCGCCCCGTTCCCCCGCGTGTGACAAGGCACCGATCTCGCGCTCCACGGATTCGGCGAGCGCACCGAACTGGTCCGCTGCCTCCTCGCCGACCTCCTCGCTCATCCGCAGCAGCGCGCGGTGGCAGGGCAGCGCCGCAAGCGCCGCGAGCTTCGCGCCCGCGTTCACCGCCGCTTCCGCCAGATCGATGTAGCGGCCGATGAGGCGCATCATCGCCGACTGTCGGGCGGGGCTCGCGACGCGATCAACCGGCGACAGCGCCGACTGGCGCAGGAATGCCTCGTTCACGAGCTCCGCGCAGAAGAGCGTCAGCTGCTGCCTGAGCGGCAAGGCGTCCTTGCCGATGATGCGCGCCATGCGCTCGAGGCGCGCCTGATCATCGAGCAGCGTCAGGAACTTGCGGCGCAGGGCGAGCCACTGGGGATTGCCGTTCGCCGCCCACCATTCGGCGAACATATGCGCGTCCTCGGAGTAGGAGGTAAGCGGATTGATGGCCGGATAGAACCGTGCCTGCGCGCGCTTCACGTCGAGCGCCCAGAACGCCCGCACGTAGCGTTTGGTGTGGCTGGTCACCGGCTCGGAGAAGTCCCCCGACGGCGGACTGATCGCCCCCATCATCGTGACCGATCCGGTCTCACCGCCGAGTGTCTCCACCACCGCCGCGCGCTCGTAGAAATCGGCCAGCCGGCTCGACAGATAGGCCGGATAACCGCCCTCTCCAGGCAGCTCGCCGAACCGGCCGGACACTTCGCGCAATGCCTCGGCCCAGCGACTCGTGGAGTCCGCCATCAGGGCAACGTGCAAGCCCTGGTCGCGGAAGTACTCCGCCACCGTCGCCGCACAGTAGATGCTCGCCTCGCGTGCCGCAACCGGCATGTTCGACGTGTTCGCGATGATGACCGTGCGCTCCATCAGCGGCCGGCCGCTGCGCGGATCGGTGAGCTCGGGAAACTCCTCGAGCACACCGGCCATCTCGTTGCCGCGCTCGCCGCACCCGAGGTAGACGATCACGTCCGCGTCGCACCCCTTTGCGAGCGCCTCGAGGAGCACGGTCTTGCCGGTGCCGAATCCGCCGGGAATCGCCGCCTTGCCCCCTTGCCCGACCGGGAACAGGCAGTCGATGATGCGCTGGCTGGTGACGAGCGGTTTCGCGCCCCGCGATCGGGCGCGCACCGGCCGCGGCACGCGCACCGCCCAGGGATGGCTCATCGCGATTGAGTGCGTCACGCCCGCGTCATCGCGCAACTCGAGCAGCGGCGCATTTTCGGGATGGTTGCCTGCTGCCGCGACCGACATCACCTCGCCCTCGCAATCGGGCGGCACCAGGCACTTCTGGCCCCGTCCGCCGGCGCCATGCGCTTCGCCGAAGCTCGTGCCGCGCGCCACGCGGTCACCCTTCGCAACCGTCGGACGAAATGCCAGCGCGCCGCTGCGCGCCGGGGCGACGCCCGGTGCGACGAACGGCGAGTCCGTGCCCGCGAGCGGCCGCAGCAGGCCGTCGAACATGTGGCCGAGCAGCCCGGGCCCGACGCGGATCGCGAGCGGCTGCCCCGTCCCCTTGATCGGTACCCCGGGTCTGAGGCCCGTCGTATCCTCGTAGACCTGGATGACGAGCTCGTCACCGTCAAGCGATACGACTTCGCCCAGCAGGCGCTGCGGCCCGACCTCCACCGCCTCGCGCAGCGCGAAGGGTCCATCGGCCACCGCGCGCAGCACCGGGCCGCTGATCCAGCGAATACGGGCTTCGGTCATGCCGCCTCTCTTCGAGTGAGACTGAGGAGCCGCGCGCCGATCGACTCGCGATCGGCAAGCAAGCCCTCGAACGTCGCGTCGACCACGTTGTGTCCGGCGCGTATGCGCAAGCCGGCCGTGATCCGCTTGTCGGGTGCGAAGCTCGGCGCTGCATCGAGCTCGCCTGCCAGTTCTGCCGCGAGCGCCGCGTGCTCCGCTTCCGGCCAATCGGGGGGATGCTCGATGCGCCAGCCGCCGCGCGGCAACCTGCCGAGCGCGGTGCGGGCGGCATGCCGCGCCCAGCGCCGCCGTGTCTCGGTTCGCCGCCAGCGCGCGACCAGCGCGTCGGGGAGCGAAGCCCACTCGGCCGCGAGGATGCCTGCGGCGCGCCGCTGTTCGTTCAGGCGCCGCGCAGTAGCGAGTCGTGCCTGCAACGCGATGAGACGCTCCTCGGCACGCAGCCGCGTCGCCAGGAACGCATCGCGCACTTCGCGCCGCGCGCGCGCGTGGGCCTCCTTGAGAATTGTGCGTGCGCGTGCGTCCGCCTCGCCAAGGATCGCGTCCACCCGCCGCGCGCGATCGGCCTCGACGACCGCGATCAGCGCCCGCTCGGTCGCGGCGACCTTCATCCTTCCATTCCCAGCTGCCGCCGCAGGCGCTTCGCGAGATCCGGCATCGGCACACCGCCCACCGGGTCCGGGACCACCAGGGTGAGCGGAGCGATTGCGGCCACCGCGGCAGCGAGACTGCTTTCGGGAATCTCCGCCGCCACCGCCGCGCTGACCAGCACGAGCGGCGCCTTCCCCCGCGCGTCCTCCAGCGCCGCGGCGGCCCGGCCGGGCGCGGGCACGCGCACCTCCGCGCCGGCGACCCGGTATCCGGCGCCGTTGACCTCGTCGCCCAAGTAGATCGGGATTTGCATTCCGACGGCCTGGATCGGGTCAGACCAGTCGGTTCAACACGAGGATCGATATGATCAGACCGTAGATCGCGATCCCCTCGGCGAGGCCCACGAAGATCAGCAGCCGCCCGAAAAGCTCCGGCTTCTCTGCCAGCGCGCCGATGGCTGCTGCGCCGACCTTGCCCACTGCATATCCGGCGCCAAGTGCGGCCAGGCCGGTCGCGAGCGCGGCGCCGATCAGGCCGCCTGCCCAGACGATGCCCTCGAGACGAAATTCCCCTGCCGGCGCCTGTGCAAACGTCGCCGGGACGAGCAGGAGGAACGCGGTCGCACCCGCGCTGAGGACCACGCTGATCGTGAGTAACATGCCGATGAATCGGGTGCGGATCGTCATGCTTGGCTCTCCTGGGGCATGAAGGGGGGAACGGGCAGCGGACGGAAGGGACGCCCCTCCGCGATTAGGAATTTCGTGAAGAACTCGAATAGCACGAGACGCGTCGTCTGAACGGCAACCACGAGCGTCTCGAGTGTGAGAATGATCACGTTGCCGAGCACGAGCATCAGCGCGCGCAGCACCGCGTTCTCGCTCGACTCCATCATCGCGACGATCGCCGCCGAGAGGCCGGCATGCGCGAGCGCGAACGCCCCGACGCGCGCAAACGACAGCGTGTTGACCAGGAGCTGGATGGTGCGCTCGACGAGCTCGCCGAGCGTCGTGAAGAAGGCGTCGACGCGCTTCTCGACCAGTGCCCCGCCCAGGCAGGCGTACAGGAACGCAGTGCCCGCCACGGCGAATCCGAGCGGGTGGGCAATGCCTGCAAGGATGCCGAGATAGACGACGAGCAGTCCGGCGTCCACCGCAAGCCAGTGGACGAACCGGCCGCGCCAGTGGGCCTCGATGGCGCTGAACACCTGACCGAGCACGAGGAGACCCGCACCGAACACCAGTGGCACGGCGAGCACGACGAGCGGCTCCTCGAGCGGGCTCAGCCAGAGCGGATGAACCAGGTGCTCGATGCTGAAGACGCTGCCGAACGCGAGGCCGAACAGGGCCGCCGAGAGCCCGCCGGCGACGAACAGGCGCGCGATTGGAAACCGCTTGCGGAGCAGAAACGCGCCCGTCGCGATGACAAGGCCTTGTCCGAGGTCGCCGAACATGTATCCGAACATGAGCGGCACCATCACTGCCAGCAGCAGCGTCGGATCCGCCTCGTGGCGTGCCGGCATGCCAAGCGCCCGACTCAGGATCTCGAACGGCCTCGCCCACCAGGGGTTCACAAGCAGGAGCGGCGCAGTCGCGTCCTTGGGCGGCGCTGCAAAGTGCAACAGCGCGCGGGCGCCCGAGCGATCGAGCGCTTCGCGAAGGCGCGCGCTCGCCCGCTCGCTCGTCCAGCCGGTGATCAAGGCGAAACAGTCGGTGCATTCCAGCGCGCGCACGTGCTGCGTCGCCCATTGCAGACGATCGGCATCGCCGATCACGCGATGCAGATGGTGCGCGCGGTTCAGCGCTTCCAGCCGCTCGTGCAGCTTGCGGATCGTCTCGTCGAGCTCGGCGGTGCGCCCGGCGATGTAATCAAGCGTCTCCTGCACGGTCGGCCGCAGCCAGGCAGGGATTTCATGGATGCGGCCCTTCAGCGCGGCGACCTGCTGGTGAAAGTGCGACAGATCCTCGCCGGTGCCGACGAGCACCGCGTACACCGCGTCATCGAGCGCCACGATGCGTACCAGGCCGGTCGGCGGCGCGGCCGGGACGGCATCAGGGGGAAACACCCCGAGGGATGCCTCGATGAGCGGACCCGCTTCTGCGAGCCGGGCAAAATCGATCAGGCTCTGGCCCATGCCCTCGAGCAGCCGGCGCCACAGCCCGAGTTCGCCCATTTCGGCTTCGGCACGCTGCAAATCCACGATGGTCGGCTCGGCCTGCGGCGCCCAGGCGCCGATGCGCGCGATCGAGCGCGCGAGCGTGGTGTTCGGCGCCTCGGGAAATGCCGCGGGCGTCAGGCCGACGGTCGGCCAATACGCCCGATAGCGCGCCGCCAGGTTCGCGAACTCGACGAGCAACGGTCGCGCCGCGACGAGGCTCTCCGGCAAGCCGGATGCGCGTCTCGCCTCGAGCTCCACCGCGCCGGTCGCTGCCAGCGCCGCGAGCGCGAGCGTGGCGTCATCGCGTGGCGTCAGCGCCTCGAACCAGCGCGCGGGCTGCGGACGGATCACGCAGCCCGCCCCAGCCGCGGAAGCGCGCTGCGGCGCGCGATTTCGCCCCGCAGCCGCAGGAAATCGAGCGCGGCGAGCGCCAGGTAGCAGAATCCGGCCGCGGGCGTGAGCGCGGCGCGCCTGAACAACGCCTCCAGCCGCGCCGCGAGCGACCGACGTAGACTGACCGCCTCGCCGGGCAGCGCCGTGACGATTGCCCGCCGATGCTCGGTCAACACGCGCCCGAGCGCGTCGAGGTGCAGCGCTTCGTCCCCGGTGTCGTCGGGAAGCATTGCACGCAGCGCCACGATCCACGCCTCGGCCAGCGCGGTCGGCCCCGGGTCCGCGGCAAAGTCCACGTCGAGCCCGGCGAGCGTGCTCTGGGCGAGTACCCCGCGCCGCGCGAGCGGATCGGTATCGGCCAGCTCGCCGAACACCGGATCCGCACGCATCCAGGGAGGCGCCGCCCCGCCACGCAGAAGATGCTCGATCACCGGGAGATCGGGGATGCGCGCGAACCATGCTGCGGCGCGCTGCCATTCGCCGGGCAGCCAGCCGGCCACCTCCAGCACGAGCTCGCGCCAATGCGCACGCAAGCCCGCTTCCAGCTCGTGCACCGGCTGATCGGGCGCGAGACCGGCCACCAGCGGCCGGAACGCGGTCGCGCGAGCGGCCTCGAACAGCGCCGGCAGCTCGCGTATCGTCTCGATCCGTCGCCAGGCCGTCGCGCCGGGTCGTGCGCCGAAGCGGGCCTGCAGCCGCGCCTGAGTGTATTCGATCGCGTCGGCGTCAATCATGGTCGCCGCCGGTCAATTCCGCCACGAGCGTCTCGACCGCGTCCGCTTCCATGCGAAAGATCTGCGCGTCCGCTCCCGAAGACTCGGCGAGCGCGCCGATTTCGGCCTCGACCTTGCTCCGCGCCGCCTCGATACGCCGCTCGAACGCGCTTCGGATCCGACCGACTCGCCGCTCCGCGCGCGGCGCGAGCTCGCTTGCCGCGCGCCGCGCCGCCTCGACCCGTTCGGCTGCCCGGCCCCGCGCGGTTTGGGTCGCGGCCCGCGCGTCGTTCTCGGCCTCCAGCACGCGCCCGATGGCTTCTTCGATCAGCGCATCTGACGGCCCGGCGTTTGCGCGCACCACGCGGCTGCCCTCCCTGAGAGCGCGAATGATTCTCGCCACCGCCACGAATGGGCGGCAATCACCGACGCTAGGCGACCCGCGCCCGGTGCGATTTGATCTCTATCAAGCGAGCGTGCAGCGGGATCAGGGCAGCACCCGCACGTTTTGCACCGGGTCGAGCGTGTAGGTGCCCCGGATATCGAAGTCCGGCTTCAAGAGCCCGGCCGAGCGCATGAACCCGGCGGTCTTCTCCCAGCGTGCGTCGGTCATCGTCATGATCCCGAGCGTGGCCGCATCGCCGCCGGTCACCAGCTGGTTTTCAGTGATCCGGGCAACGCCGTACGCGAGGAGTCCGTCGTCGATGCGGGGATTGTCGCGCTTGATGAGCGCGTTGCCGGGCGCAGGGTCGGCAAGATAGCGCTTCCATCCTTCCGCGCTCGCCCGAATAAATCGTTGAATCGCATCCTTCCGCGCAGCCAGCGTACCCCGCGTCACCACGATCGTCTCGGCGTACGGGGGATACCCGCGGTCCGCGAGCAGAAAGACCGACGGCTTGATGCCGGCCTTCTCGATCGAATAGGGCTCGGACGTGACGTAACCCTGCTGAGCGGCGCGCTTGTCGACGAGGAACGGCTGGACGCTGAACGAGTACGGGCGCAACTGCGCGTCGGTGAATCCGTAGCGCGCCTTCAGCCAGGGCCAGAAAGTGGTGTGGCTCGCGGGACTGATGAATATCGGGCGATCCTTCAGATCGTCGAGCGACTTGACGTCCGGGTGCGCAATGATTGCGGCAGGATCCTTCTGGAAAGTTGCTGCCACGGTCACTACGGGTAGTCCCTGCGTCACGGCTTGCACGGTCTGGATGTCGTAGCCCATGAAGAGATCCGCCTGCCGGGCAACGAGAATCTGCAGCCCGTTCACCTGCGGACCGCCCATGCGGATCTCGACGTCCAGCTTGTGCTTGCGGTAGATCCCTTCGGCAATGGCCTGATAAAAACCGCCGTGCTCGGCTTGCGCATACCAGTTCGTGGTGAACACGAGCTTCGTCAACGATTGGGGGGCGGCGGGCACCGCGAACGCGAATCCGCAGTGGAAGACAATCAGGATCCGGACGAATTTCGATATGGTCATGGGAGTCTTTCGCGGTCGGGATGGCGGCGCGTCACAGCAATCCGTGACCTTACCGCATCTCGGCGGCAAGCTCGCTCTCGTGCCAGTTTCTTAGCGCGAATCCCGACAGCCACACCATCGCCGCGAACAGGGCGACGCCGGTCAGCGTGAGGACGATGAGCGCGGCGAACAGCCGCGGCACGTTGAGCTGCAGGCCGGCCTGGAGAATCTGGTACGCAAGCCCGGCGCCGGCTGCGCCCGTGCCGGCGACGAACTCGGCGACCACGGCGCCGATGAGCGCAAGCCCGCTCGAGATCCGTAGCGCGCCGAAGAAGTACGGCGCAGCGCTCGGCACGCGCACGCGCCAGAGCACTGCCCAGCGACCGGCCTTGTACATTCGCATGAGGTTCATGAGCCCGGGATCGACGCTGCGCAGCCCGAGCGTCGTGTTGGAGATCAGCGGAAAGATCGCCACGATCGTGGCGCAAAGAATGAGCGCGAGCTGGGTATCCCGGACCCAGATGATGATGAGCGGCGCGACAGCCACGATGGGTGTCACCTGCAGGACGACCGCGTACGGAAACAGGGAGAGCTCCAGCCAGCGGCTTTGAGCGAAGACGAAAGCGGTCAACGTGCCGAGCACCACCGCGAGGGCGAACGCGCCGAGGGTGATCTTCAGCGTCACCGCGAGCGAGCGCCAGAGCAGTCCCCAGTCCTCCACGAGCGCTTGCAGCACGACCAGCGGCGAGGGCACGATGTAATGCGGAACGTCATACGCGGTGACGAGCGTTTGCCAGACGATCAGCACGAATAGCGCAACGCCGGCCGGGGCCGCGATGCGTGCGACGCGCGGCGCCGGCGCGTCACGTTTCTCCCGGGGTTCCGTCTCCGTCATGCCGACACTCCGGTCCCACGGCTCGCCGCGGCGAGCACCGATTGCAGGGTCCGCGCATGCTCGACAAAGCGCTGCGACACGCGGAATGCCTCGGTCCGGGGATAAGGTTCGTCG
>JAABRB010000134.1 GCA_011391185.1 Betaproteobacteria bacterium | reverse complement strand
CTGGAGAAGACGGATGGACTGCTGCAGCTGCGGCGTCAGCGTCAGATGCTGCGAGAGCTTGAGCTGCAGGGTCTGTTTCATGAAGGAGTGGGTTCGGGATCGCGGCCGGGCCTGTCGGGCGGAGTGCGCGGCCTCGGGAGGTTCTCGGCGATTGACGGATGTTGCGCTACCTTTTCCCGGTGCCCTTCAATTGTTGGGGGAACGGAGGTTGGGGGAACGGAGTCGGGAGTATGGGCAAACCCGGTCCCGAATGCTGCGTCAGAGACGAAAATGTTCGCCTAGGTAAACACGTCTAACTGCGTCATTATAAACGATTTCCTCCGGTTTCCCGGCCGCGAGCACGACCCCTTCGTTAATTATGTACGCTCTGTCGCAAATTCCGAGGGTCTCGCGCACATTGTGGTCGGTAATCAGCACGCCGATCGACCTCGCCGTGAGGAAGCGGATGATGCGCTGAATATCGAGGACCGCGATCGGGTCGATGCCGGCGAAGGGCTCGTCGAGCAGGATGAAGTTCGGACGCGTCGCGAGCGCGCGCGCGATCTCCACGCGCCGACGCTCGCCCCCCGAAAGCGACAGTGCGGTGGCATCGCGCAAATGGCCGATGTGCAGTTCCTCCAGCAGCCCGTCGAGCCGCTGCGTGATGTCCTTCCCGTTCATTTTCTGCAGCTCGAGCACGGCGCGCACATTCTCCTCGACGGTCAGCTTGCGGAAAACCGAAGCCTCCTGCGGGAGATACGACAGCCCCAGGCGCGCCCGTCGATGGATGGGCAGATGCGTGATGTCACGTTCGTCGACGACGATCCTTCCGCCGTCCGCCGCCACGAGGCCGACGATCATGTAGAAGCAGGTCGTCTTGCCGGCGCCGTTGGGGCCGAGCAGTCCGACCACCTCGCCACTCGCCACTTGCAGCGAAACGTCGTGCACGACGGTGCGCTTCTTGTAACGCTTGTTCAGCGCGAGCGCCGCGAGCCGGCTCATAGTCGCAGGCGGGCCGGTCGACGCTCTTGCCCGGTCATTTTCCGACCCGGTCGAGGCCGGGCGTGGGGGCGAGCAGCAGCGGCGCGGTGGATTTTCCCTGGTCCGTCGCCTTCCCGCGTGGCTGGATCACGGCACGCACACGATCCCCGCGCCCTGGCGCGGGGGCGTATTCCTTGCCTCCCTGCACGCGAAACACCTGCGCGCGCGTGTCGTAGGAGATGTAGTTGCCGCGTACTTCGTCGTTGTCGCGCGACACCCGTGCGGCGTCGAACAGCTCGACCTGCTCGCGCCGGCCGTCGTATTCGATGCGTCCGGCTTCGCCGGCAATCCACTCGTTCGTTCCCTCGCGCTTCTGCCTGAAGGTGGCGGGCTTTCCGACGGCCGTGCTGTGCTGAAAACCATCGCCGTCCTTGCGAACGGTGAGCTTGTCCGCGCGCATTTGAAAAGTGCCTTGCGTGAGCACGACGCGGCCTTCGAACTCGGCCATTTGCTTCTGATCGTCTGCCTTCATCCGATCTGCCTCGATGCTGACCGGCTCGTTCGAATTGGGTTTCTGCGCTGCCGCGGGGACCGCGCCGCCCAGCGCGCCCGCGAAGCTGGCGAGGAGCGCGCACGCCAGGACGGCGGGGCGGGCCGGGCTCATGGCGCTTTCGCCGCGGGCCGGAACGTGCCGCTCACGAGGGAGCGAAGCTCGAATTCGCGGGTCTTGTTGTTGAACTCCATTCCCACACCTTCGAGCCGCGAATCGTCCTGGGTGATGACGACGTGTTCCGGTGTGCGGGCAATCTCCTGATCGGGGACCACCTGCAGGTAATTCGTCTCGACGCGCAACTCGCCGCGTCCGGGCGCGGGGTCGCGCACGATCACGACGTCGCCGTGGAGGTACAACTCCTTGCCGTTTCCGGACACCGTGCCGCGTTCGGCGCTTACTCGCACGGGCGGAGATTCCGCGCGCCACTGGACGAGCCGTGGCTGTTCCACTTCCGTGACGTCCGAGGCCGGGAAGTGGACCATTTTCGCGGCCGCAAGCGAATACTCGGCGCGACCTTCGGGGTCCATCTTCGTCGCCTTCAGGTTGTCGATCATGAAATCGGGTGTGCCCGGATCACGCGTTGGCGATGGGCCGTCCGGACCTTCCGCGAGACGTTCCAGCCAGAAGGTCAGTGCCGCGAGCATCGCAACCAGTACGACGGGAAAGATCGTGCTCGTGCGCGGCCTCACGCCAGATATCTCCCGAGCACGGCCTCGAGCTTGCCCTGCGCATCCAGGACGAATTCACAAAGCTCGCGCACCGCGCCGCGCCCACCGGCGGCCCGCGTGACGTAGTGTACGCGGCTTCGAACCGCGTCGGGTGCACCGGGAACGCTCGCGGCGAACCCGCATCGCAGGAGCACCGGAAGATCGGGGTAGTCGTCCCCGGCAAATCCGCACTGGTCCGGTCTGACGCCGGACCGGGCGCACAGCGCTTCGAAGGCGGGAAGCTTCTCCGCAATGCCTTGCAGAACATGTTCGATTCCGAGTTCGTGTGCACGGCGCGCCACCGCTCGCGATTCCCGTCCGGACAGGATCGCAGTCTGCACGCCACTATCGCGCAGCATCCTGAGGCCGTGGCCGTCGAGAATGTTGAACGCCTTGAAATCCTCTCCGTCGGCCGCGACGTAGAGCGTGCCGTCGGTCAACACGCCGTCGACATCGAGGATCATCAAGCGCACGTTGCGCGCCCGTCCGGCAGCCGAGGACTCCTGCATGATCGCTAGACGACCTTGGCGCGCAGCAGGTCGTGAATGTTCAAGGCGCCGACAAGCTGACCGTCATCCGCGACGACGAGCAGCCCGTGGACCTTGTGGTGCTCCATCATCTCGACCGCCTCGACGGCGAGATGATCGGGCCCGATCGTGCGAGGGTCACGAGTCATGACATCCGCAACCGGTGCGTGCATCACGTCGGAAATCTTCTCGAGTGCACGGCGCAAGTCTCCGTCGGTGAAGACGCCGATCACGCGCCCGGAATCGTCAAGAATCGCGGTCATCCCCATGCGCTTGTTCGACATCTCCAGGATGGCTGCCGAGAATCCCGCCGTGTGCGGGACCGAGGGGATTTCAACGCCCTTGCGCATGACGTCGCGCACATGGGTGAGCAATCGCCTTCCCAGCGCGCCGCCCGGGTGCGAGCGTGCGAAATCTTCGCGATTGAAACCGCGCGCGTCCAGCAATGCGACTGCGAGTGCGTCGCCCAGCGCGAGCGTCGCGGTCGTGCTCGCGGTGGGCGCAAGATTCAGGGGGCAGGCCTCCTTGGACACGTGCGTGTCGAGCACGACGTCGGCGTCGCGCGCCAGCGTGGACTGCGCGCTTCCCGTCATGGTGATCAGCTTCGCGCCGCCGCGCTTGACGAGCGGAACGACCGTCATCAGCTCGTCGCTTTCGCCGGAATAGGAAACGGCGATGACCACGTCGTCGCGCGTGATCATGCCGAGATCGCCATGATTGGCCTCGGCGGCGTGGACAAAAAAGGCCGGAGTGCCGGTGCTCGCGAGCGTGGATGCGATCTTGCGCGCGACGTGACCGGATTTTCCCACGCCACTCACCACGACCCTCCCACGGCAATTCAAGATGATCCGCACGGCTGCGCCGAAGCTCGCGCCCACGCGCTCGGCGATCTCGGCGACCGCGTTCGATTCGACCTGCAGCACCTCGCGCGCGAGCTCTATCGCGCGCGCGTCCGCGCTTGCCTGTTCCGCGGGTGAGGCCACGGTTATCATCCCGCCACAGTATAGCAAAGGGCTTGGGCCGGGCCGCCGTTTCAGGACCCCCGGGATCGACCTATCCGGGCCTGGACGCGCCCCATCGTGTACCGTGACACAAATCTTTCGCTGACGTCGGAATCCTCTTTCAGTTGCGATGATCCAGGGCCTCGAACTTGCATTGATCCTGCTGGCGAGCGCCGTGCTCGTGGTGGTGCTTTTTCGCCGGCTCAATCTGCCGCCGCTGCTCGGTTACCTGATCGTGGGTGTGGCGATCGGCCCCAACGCGCTCGGCTGGGTGCCCAATGCGCCCCTCGCACGCAACTTCGCCGAGTTCGGCGTGGTGTTCCTGATGTTCACGATCGGGCTCGAATTCAGCCTGCCGCGGCTCACGCAGATGCGCCGGCTGGTTTTCGGGCTCGGGGGGCTGCAGGTGATCATCACGGTGCTCGCATTGTTTGCGATGCTCATGGCGGCGGGCGCCCAGTGGTCTCCGGCGTTCGCCATTGCGACTGCGTTTTCGATGTCCTCCACGGCGATCGTGATGCGCATGCTTGCCGACCGGCTCGAGCTCGAGACCCCGCACGGACGCACCGCGGTGGGGGTGCTCCTCTTCCAGGACCTGGCCGTCGTGCCCTTTCTGATCGTCATTCCCGCCCTGGGCCGGGAAGATGTCGGGCTCGGCTATGCGCTGGGCCTTGCCGCGCTCAAGGCCGCCGTGGTGCTCGGGGTGCTGCTCTTCCCGGGCCAGCGGCTCATGCGGGCGTGGTTTCACGTCGTCGCGCGGCGCCGCTCGCACGAGCTGTTCATCATCAATGTCCTGTTCATCGCGCTTGGCCTGGCGTATGTCACCGAAGTCGCGGGCCTTTCGCTGGCGCTTGGCGCGTTTCTCGCGGGGATGCTGATCTCCGAGACCGAGTACCGCCACCAGGTCGAGGAGGACATCAGGCCGTTCCGCGAAGTGTTGCTGGGTCTGTTTTTCGTCAGCATGGGCATGCAGCTCGATCCGCGGGTCGTGATCGACAACGTCGCGCTGGTGGCGGCGCTCTTCGTGCTCCCCATGGTGCTCAAGTTCGGCGTCGTCGTCGGAGTTGCGCGCATGCTTGGCCAGCCTACGGGCACCGCACTGCGGGCGGGGCTGGCGTTGGCGCAGGCGGGGGAGTTCGGCCTCGTGATCGCCAGCGTCGGCGTGTTGCAGGAAGTGGTCGACGCCGAGTTCTACCAGGCCGCGGTGGCGGGCATGCTCCTTTCGATGCTGAGCGCACCGTTTCTCATTCACTACAGCGATCGGATCGCGCTGCGCTGGTCGCGCTCCGAATGGCTGCTTCGCTCGCTGCAACTGCACCAGGTGGCCGTGCAAAGCCTCGCGCGCGAGCGGCACGTGATCATCTGCGGCTATGGCAGAACCGGGCAGCATCTGGGCCGGTTCCTCGAACGCGAAGGGATCGGTTTTATCGCGCTCGACCTCGATCCCGATCGCGTCCGGGAGGCGGCGGTGGCTGGTGAACCGGCGGTCTACGGTGACTCGACCCGCCTGGAGACGCTGGTGGCGGCGGGAATCAATCGGGCCTCTGCCCTGGTGATCTCCTTCGCGGATACGCCTGCCGCGCTCAGGACCCTCGCACGGGCGCACGAAATCAGTGCTGCGCTTCCCGTGATCGTGCGCACGCGCGACGACGCCGACTTCGATCGGCTGTCGGGCGCCGGCGCGGCCGAAGTGGTCCCGGACTCGTTCGAATCGAGCCTGATGCTTGCCTCGCATGCGATGCTGATGATCGGTGTTCCGGTCCGTCGCGTGCTGGAGCAATTGCGCCAGATGCGGGCGGAGCGCTATCGTCTCCTGCGCGGTTTCTACCGCGGCGCCTCGGACGAGCCGGCCGACCTCGACGAGTCCGCGCAGCCGCGGCTTCACTCCGTGACGCTGGACGAGGGTGGGTTCGGCGTCGAACGTACGCTCGCCGAGCTCGCGCTTTCGGCAATCGGGGTCGAGGTGACCGCGGTGCGCCGGCGGGGCATCAGGGCCGAGGAGCCCGGCCCCGAGACGCGTCTCAAGGCCGGCGATGTCCTGGTGCTGCTCGGGCGGCCGGATGCGCTCGAGGCCGCCGAGATTCGTCTGATGAAAGGGTGACGCGGACGCGTCCGGCGGATCGGGTCAGATCGTCTTGCAGAGGACGTACTGGGTCGCCCCGGTCTCCGCGTAGATCGTGACGTTCGGCGACTTGCCCATCACATCCTCGTTGCCCGACGTTTGCTTGTAGGCCCGCACGACTCCGGTATTCGGGTGCTGATCGTCCAGCTGCGTGTCCACGACACCTGCCATCTTGTCCGGGACGTTGGATTCGCAAACGATCAACGAAGGCAGGTCAAGGCCGCTGGTCTGCACGCCGACGATCCCCCCGACCGCGTTGTTCGGCTGGGTTGCGGCCCCGGGACCCGTGGCCGGTCCGGCGACGAATCCCGCAATGCGCAGATGCCACCAGAAGGCTAGGCCCTCGTTTTGCGCATCGTCGACCGTGAAGCCGCCGGCGGTCGGGTCGAGCGGCGCTGCATCCATGTATCGGCCCGAGACGACCGCGTTTCCGCCGCCGGATTTCGCGTTGTACGCAGGCCAGCGCGCCGCCGCATTCGGGTCGTCCCCGGGCAGCGCCTTGTAGCGGTCGTAATAGAAGAGGTAGGCGGCGGAGATGCCGTTCAGATCGTTCATGACGTCCCGGATGCGCGCTTGGGTGACGAGCTCCTGGCCGCGCATCACCCCGCCGAGCAGCAGGGCCACGATGACGAGCACCGTCGCGATTTCGACCAGCGTGAACCCGCGCTGAGATGCAGAAATTTCCATGTTCCGGTAAGTGATGTTGCAGACCTGATCCGGTCGCCGAGCAACACGGGAACACCCGCGCGGGCAGGCGTTCGACGGCGACAGCGGAACAATTCCACGAAATCGCGGAACAACGCGATTAGAGCAAACTGGTGTTGCTACCGGATAGGCGTTGCGAGTGGACACCGGAACAATTTCACGAAATTGACGCGCGTGATTTCATGCGTCGGAATTGAGAGCGACGAGATTTCGCCGCGGGAGAAAGAGTAGGTACGCATCATGATGACGGGATGTCGTCGACGTCCGGCGCGTCGGACGATTGCGAAATGACATGCAAGAATCAGCCCCGATCCTTTCGGAGTGCGGAGTGAGGCGTCAGCGCGCGGGCGCGCTGACTGCGACGAGATTCCGTCGCAGGAAAAAAAGAAGGCCCGCAGCGATGCGGGCCCTTGGCACCGATAATCGGATCGTCAGACGGTCTTGCAGATGACGTATTGCGTCGCGCCGTCTTCGACGTAGGTGGTACCGGCGGTGGCTGCTGCAGTAACGGCAGGATTTGCAGTCGCCTGCTTGTGCGCCCGCATCGCGCCGGCATCCGCGCGCTGATCGTCGAGCTGCGAGTCCACGGCCGAGGCGATCTTGTCCGGAACGTTGGACGAACATACAACGAGTCCCGTGAGCTGGGTCGGCGCAGCAAACGCGCCGTTCTGCACGCCGATCACGCCGCCCACCGCGTTGTTCGGCGGAGTGGGCGAGCCGGCCCCCTGGGTCGGCCCCGGGATGAAGCCCGAGGCGCGCAGGTGCCACCAGAACTTCTGCGATTCGTTGTTGCCGTCATCGGCAAGCGCCGTATCGGCGACGTTGTCGTTGTAGTTGCCCAAGATGACGCCGTCGCTGTTGCCACGCTTGACCGACCACGTCGCCCAGCGGGCTGCCGCGTTGAAGTCGTCGCCCGGCACGGCTTTGTAGCGGTCCTGGTAGGAGAAGTACGCGGCCGTGGTGCCGTTGAAGTCGTTGGTGACGTTCTTGATCCGGGCCTGGGTGATCATCTCCTGGCCTTTGAGGATCCCGCCGAGCAGCAGCCCGATGATCACCAGCACGATGGCGATCTCGACCAGGGTGAAGCCCGACTGGCGCACATGCTTTTTCATTGGTTGCTCCTTGATGCCTTCCGCCCGCTAATGGGGTAAGGGCTCTAAAGCAACTTCGATGCCTGCCGAAAACGGGGTTTCGTGAACAAAATCACGCGATTTCCGCCACCAAGTCGTCGAGATTCCGGCACAAACGTCGGCTCAGCGACAAAGTTGGACCCGGTTTAGGGCTTTGCCAGGCGCTCTTCGAGGGCTTTCAGGCGCCGTTCGAGCAGATCGGCGTCGCGTTGATCCTTCACCTGACCGCTGGCGATCAGCCCCCCGATCAGGATGCGTGCCTGCTCGAGCTCGCCCATGTCCTCGAGAATGAACGGCTTCATCTGCTTGACCCAGAGCGGAGCATTGGGATCGGTCGTATTTTGTTGCAACGCAGCGGCATAGCGCAGCGCAAGGGGAAGATCCTTGAGCTGGTGCTTGGCGATGACCGTCGCATGCGCAAGCCAGGGCCAGCGCCGGTTCGGGTCGGCGAGATATTCCCGGTAGATGAAGTCCAGCATCCTGCGCTGACGGCCCGGGTCCGGAACCTCTGCGTAGAGACGAGCGGCCGACCAGAGGGGGTATTGCCCTGCGCGATCCAGGTCCAGGATCCGGTCGAGCCACCCGATCAGGGCGTCGTAATCGAGCTCGCGATAGGGGACACGGGTCCCGGCGCGATAGTCGAACGCCTGGATGTAGAGCATCAGCAATTTCGCCGCGGCGATCGGCTCGCCCAGCGCCGCCAGCCGCAACGCCTGGCTCGAAGGCGGCCGCGGCAGATCCTCGGCGGTCGCCCGCGGGGCGGCCTGCAGGCTGCTCCAGACGATTTGCAGGGCCAGT
>JAABRB010000133.1 GCA_011391185.1 Betaproteobacteria bacterium | reverse complement strand
CGGTTTCCTCCTGTTCGTGACCTACCGCTTTTGCTTTTCAGAAAGCAACGTTCTTGCCGCCCTTGAGCTTGAGCATGGCGCGTGCGTCGTCCGGCGTGGCCACTTCGAGGCCAATCTCCTCCAGGATGCGGCGGACCTTCGCCACCTGCTCGGCGTTCGATCTGGCGAGTTGCCCCTTGCCGAGCCAGAGGCTGTCTTCCAGGCCGACCCGCACGTTCCCGCCCATGACGGCGGACATGGTCGCCACGTGCATCTGGTTGCGGCCGGCACCGAGGACCGACCAGTAATAGGCCTCGCCGAACAGACGGTCCGCGGTGCGCTTCATGTGGAGCACGTCTTCCGGATGCGGGCCGATTCCGCCGCGGATGCCGAAGACCGACTGGATGAGCAGCGGCGGCTTCACCAGGCCACGGTCGAGAAAATGCGCCGCGGTGTAGAGATGGCCGATGTCGTAGCACTCGATCTCGAAGCGCGTGTCGTTGCCGCTGCACGACTCGAGGATGTGGGCGATGTCGCGGAACGTGTTCTTGAAGATCCGCTCGTCGCTGCCCGCAAGATAGGGTTTTTCCCAGTCGTGCTTCCACTCCTTGTACCGGGCCATCATCTCGTAGAGGCCGAAGTTCATCGAGCCCATATTGAGCGAGGCGACCTCCGGCTTGAGCTGCAGCGCCGGCTGGAGGCGCTCCTCGATGCTCATCGTCGGTGCGCCGCCCGTCGTGAGGTTGATCACGACATCCGATCCGGCCTTGATCTTTGGCAGGAATTGCTTGAATACCGCGGGATCCTGCGTCGGACGCCCGTCGTCGGGCATCCGCGCGTGCAGATGGACGATTGCGGCACCGGCTTTTGCAGCGCCGAGTGCGCCCTCGGCGATCTCGTCAGGCGTGATCGGAAGGTGCGGCGACATGCTCGGGGTGTGAATCGCCCCGGTCACGGCGCAGGTGATGATGACTTTCTTTTGCGGTGCTGCCATGGCTTGCCCTTCCTCGAAGTGGAGTCCTGTTTACTCGGCGGCGGAAATCTTGCGCTTGTGCGCCACGAGCGCCATCAACCTGCGGTCGCGCCAGACTGCGCGCGCATCGAGCTCCGTGGCGGGAACCATGCTGCGCCGCTCCTCCGCGAGCCGGCGCAGCGCCGCCGGATCCCACTCGCGCGGCCCCTGGGAGCGGTTCATCTCCACCAGCGTCTTCGCGTAGCGTTGAGCGTAATCTACCACTCCCCCGGGCGCATTGAGATCGATGGTCTCCATCGGCCCCATGAAGGACCAGCGCAGGCCGAGGCCGTCGCGGATGGTCTTGTCGATGTCCTCCGCCGAAGCATAGCCATCTTCGTACAGGCGAATCGCCTCGCAGACGAGCGCGGCTTGCAACCGGTTGAGGATGAACCCGGGGAGTTCTTTTTGCACCACTACCGGCACCTGGCCGACCGACGCGTGCAGGGCGCGCGCGCGGGCGACGACTTCCGGCGCGGTCCACGGCGCGGGACAGAGCTCGACAACCGGAACGACATGCGGCGGGTTGACCGGATGGGCGACCAGGCAGCGCGCGCGACCGGCAAGGTCGGCGCTGAATGCGGACGCCGGGATGAACGAGGTCGAGCTCGCCAAGATGCACTTCGGCGCGGCGAGCGCATCCATCTCTGCGTAGATGGCCTGCTTGGCCTCCAGCGTCTCGCGCACGTTCTCCTGGACGTACGCGGCATCTGCCAACGCGGCCGCGATCGTGGCGGCGGGAGTGATCCGTTCGAGCACCGCTTCCGGCGGCTCGTCGATGAGCCCATGCTCGCGCTGCGCGGCCAGGCTTTCGCGAATGAATCCCAGGCTCGCGGCAAGCGCTTTCGCGTCGCTGTCGTGCAGGGCCACCGGGTGGCCGGCACGGGCGAACACCATCGCCCATGCGCGGCCGATCAGCCCCGCGCCAATGATTCCGATGTTCTCCACATGCGCCTCTCAGGGTAGGTACTGGACGTCGCCGCACACCGGGATCGCCTGCCCCGAAATGTGCTTGCCGGCGTCCGTGGCGAGAAAGAGCGCGACGTTCGCGATCTCCTCGGCGGTGACGAACGTCCGCATCGACACGGTTTGCAGGAGCTCGTCGCGCAGCACGTCGAACGGCACGCCGCGCGCGGCGGCCTTCGCGGCGATCACGCGGTCGATCCGGTCGCCCGCGACCAGGCCGGGCTGGATGCAATTCACGCGCACGCCATCCGGTCCGGCCTCGGCCGCCAGGCTCTTGGTAAGGCCGACGACGCCCCACTTCGCCGCCGCGTACGGGGTACGCAGCGGAAATCCGAATCGACCCGCCGCGGAGGACAGGTTGACGATGCTGCCTCCGCCCGCCGCCTTGATCATCGGCATGGCAAGCCGGGTGCAGTAGAACATCGCGTTGAGGTCGACGGCGATGGTCCGCTCCCAGTCTTCCGGCGCGATGTCCTCGACCTTCGCAGTCGGCCCCGCGATGCCCGCGTTGTTGACCAGCACGTCGAGCCCGCCGAGCGAGGCGCGGACATCCGCGAACAGGCGCTCGACATCGGCGTGCCGCGAGACATCCGCGATGGTCTGCGTCACCGCCGGAAGGGTGCGGCCGCATTCCGCCAACGCCTGCTCGTCGATGTCGCAGATGTGTACGCGTGCGCCATGTTCGTGAAACAGGCTCGCCATCGCGCGCCCGATTCCGGCTGCGCCCGCTGTGATCAAGACCCGCAGGCCCTTTGCCGAGAGGTTCATCGAGAGTCCTTTGCATGCAACGCCTTCCAGATCCGCTGCGGCGTCATGGGGAGGTCGAGATGCGTGACGCCGCGGCTCGCCAGGGCGTCGAGCACGGCCCCGACTCCTGCGGGCAGCGCTCCGGCGACGCCCGATTCGCCCGCGCCCTTCACGCCCAGCGGGTTCGTCGTGCAGGGCGCGCTGTGATGGCCGACCCTGAGTGTCGGAAGGTCATCGGCGCGTGGCAGCGGGTAATCCATGAAGGATGCGGTGAGGAGCTGTCCATCGTCCGAGTAGATGACCTGTTCGCCGAGCACCTGTCCGAGTCCCTGCGCCACGCCACCATGGATCTGGCCTTCGACGATGGTTTCGTGCAGGACATTGCCGACGTCGTCGACCGCGGCATAGCCGACGACGCTCATCGCACCAGTCTCCGGGTCGATCTCGACCTCGCAGACGTGGCAGCCGTTCGGAAAGCTCATGTGCTGGGTAGTGAACGTCGCGAGGGCATCGAGACCGCCGGAAAGGTCGGCCGGGAGATCCTTCGCCGCACGCGCGCGCCGCGCCAGCTCGAGGAGCGGAATCTCCCGATCGGTGCCGGTGACGCGAAACTTTCCGCCCGCGTATTCAAGATCCGCGGCCGCGGCTTCCAGAAAGTGGCCCGCCAGTCGCTTGCCTTTTTCGATCGCCTGGTCACAGACGAGGAGGATGGCGCCGCCCGCCATCATCGTCGACCGGGAGGCCACGGTGGGCAGTCCGCCGGGCACCTGATCGCTGTCGCCCTGTATGACCCGCACGTTCTCGGGCGCGATGCCCAGTCGCTGCGCGACGATGCGCGGCATCACCGTCATCTGGCCCTGGCCCATTGCCTGCGCGCCGGTGCGGAGCGCGACCTTGCCGTCGGCTTCGAAGCGCAGATCCGCGATCTCCTGGAGCGGACTTCCGCCCGCCACCTCGAGAAAGCAGCAGATGCCGATGCCCCGCAGGCGTCCGGCCTTTTTCGACTGCGCCTTGCGCGCGTCGAATCCGTTCCAGTCGGCGAGCGCGAGCGCCTTGTCCAGCACCGCCTCGAACTCGCCGCTGTCGTAGAGCGGGCTGTTCGGCGCCTGATAGGGCAGGGCGGCGGGCGGAATCATGTTGCGCCGGCGGAGCGCCACGCGGTCGATCCGCATTTCGCGCGCCGCCGTATCGATCAGGCGCTCGATCAGGTAGATGGCCTCCGGACGTCCCGCGCCGCGATACGGCCCGAGTGGCGCTGCATTGGTCAGCACCATGCGCGCGCCGATGTGGATGGTCGGAAAGCGGTAGACGCTGGAAAGGCAGTTCCTGGTGTTGTTGGTGGCGATCACCGCGGCGTACGTCGAGGCATAAGCGCCGATACCCACCGCCGTGCGCACACGCAGGGCGAGGAACGTTCCGTCCTTGTCGAGCGCAAGCTCGCCTTCCAGCTCGCCATCCCGGCCATGCGTGTCGCCGAGGAAGCTCTCGAGCCGCGAGGCGCGCCACCGCACCGGACGCTCCACGCGCCGCGCCGCGACGAGGAGCGCCGCATACTCCGGGTAGGGTTGGACCTTCATGCCGAAGCCGCCGCCGACGTCGTAGGTGAGCACGCGGATGCTTTCGAGCGGGACCTTGAAGACGTTCTCGGCGAGGAGCTTGCGGACCACCGCCACGCCTTGCGTGCACGCGATGAGCGTGTACCGCCCGGTCGTCTCGTCCCATTGACCGATCGCCGCGCGCGGCTCGAGCGCGCTCGGTGCGACGCGTGTGTCCTGCAGTCGCACGCGAGCGACGTGCGCGGCCGCCTGGAATGCCGCCTCGACTGCGGCAGCGTCACCATCTTCCCAGTCGAGCGAAAGATTGTCGGGTGCCTCGGGCCAGATCGCCGGGGCGCCGGGAGCCAGGGCGCGGGCCACGTCGGATGCGGCGGGCAGGTCGGCGAGATCCAGCTCGACCCTGTCTGCGCCATCCTGCGCCTGCGCCGCGGTCTCGGCGATGACGACGGCGACCGGCTCGCCCACGTAGCGGACGCGGTCCGTGGCGAGCACCGGAATCGCCGGCCCGAACATCGGCTTGCCGCCGCGTCCGGGCAGGAGCACGAGCGGCGGAATGGCGCCGATCCCATCGGCGGCGAGATCGCGGCCGGTGAGTATCGCCAGCACGCCGGGCATGCCCCGCGCCGCGGCGATATCGACGCGCCGGATCTCGGCGTGCGCGGCAGAGGTCCGCACAAACGCGGCGTGTGCTTCGCCCAGAACGACCAGATCGTCGGTGAAGCGTCCGCGACCGGTGAGCAGTGGCACATCCTCGATGCGATCGGCGCGGCCTGATGATCCGAAACGGAATTGACTGCCAGTCATCAGCTCTCCTCCAGTCACAGATCCGGTTGCGCTGCACTCAAGGCGTTCGGCCACCGCAAGCACCCAGTTGCCGACGGCCTGCGGCGCGGACAGCCTGGGAATTCTTGTCGGTTTCCCGCCGGGTCTCGGATGATCTGCGCCGCAGCATCTCGAAACACAGGTCGGGAAACGCGAACTGCCCGGATGGGGGCTGCCCGCACTGCGCAATATTGACATTCGCGCCGACCGGCTAAGTATAATGGGATCGAAAATAACAAACCCGCAAACCGCGTTGGCTACTACCGGAATCAAGTCGGACAATCGCGGTGCCGCGGCCCGCGCGCAAAGCGTTCCCAGGCGTGTTCAAGCGTTCCCAAGCGTGTTCAAGCGTTCCCTTATGGAGGAGGCGTCATGAGAAAGGCAAGTCAAGGAGTTGGTGCGTCCTTGCGGACGCGCATCGTGCTCGCAGCCGTGCTCGGGCTCGCGACGACGAGCGGGGCACTGCATGCTCAGAGTGGTCCGATCAAGATCGGACTGCTCGCGCCGGTGACCGGACCGCTCGCCAAGCCCGGCGAGGAAATGGTGAACGGCTTCAAGCTGTTCTGGGATCAGGCCGGGTATTCCGCGGGCGGCCGCAAGGTCGAGGTGATCGTTGCCGACACGACTTGCAATCCCGACCAGGCGCTGACCCAGGCGCGCCGGCTCGTCCACCAGGAGAAGGTGCACTTCCTGGTCGGCCCGCTCTGCGGTCACGAGGGACCGGCCGTCGCGCAGGTGAGCAAGGAAACCGGCGTGCCGCTGGTGATGGACCCGGCCGGGGCGGACGACGTGACGAAGTGGAATCGCACCCCGACGGTCGTGCGCACTGCCGTGTCCTCGAGCCAGATCGGCCACCCGATGGGCGATTACCTGTACAACGTCCTGAAGCTGCGCAACGTCACGTTCATCGGTCAGGACTACACCTTCGGCCAGGAGGTCACGCTGGGTGCCGTCAAGGTGTTCACCGAGCTGGGCGGCAAGGTCGACAAGATCATCTGGAATCCGATCGGCACCAAGGACTACGGCGCGACGATCGCGGCAATACCGGGGAACACGCAGGCCGTCGTCGCGGTCGTCGTGGGCGCCGATCGCGTGCGGCTGTTCGAGGCCTGGTTCAATTTCGGCATGGACAAGAAGAACAAGATCTACGGCGGCTACTGGCTGCACGCGGATGTCCTGCCGCAGATGGATGACCGCGCCGTCGGACTGATCGGCAACTCGCTGGTCTATGCGGCGGGCATCGACACGCCGGAGAACAAGGCGTTCGTCGACGCGTTTGCGAAGAAACACAAGATCGTCCCCTCCTGGTTCGCCGAAAGCGCTTACACCGCTGGCCTCTGGACCAAGACCGCGATCGATTCGATCCAGGGCAAGGTCGAGGATCGCGATGCGTTCCTCAAGGCGATGCGCACCGTGCAGGTCAAGGCGCCGCGCGGTCCCGTGAAACTCGATGCGTACGACAACCCGGTGCAGAACGTGTATATCTCCGAGATCCGGAAGGTGAAGCACCCGGTGCTCGGGGACGTGCTGATGAACGTCCCGGTCAAGACCTACGGGAACGTCTCGCAGTTCTGGACCTGGAAACCGGACGAGTTCCTCGCCCGGGGACCGTACAAGCGCTAGCGAAAGCGTGCCATCGAGGCGGGCGGCGGCACCACGCCGCCCGCGCCGTTTCTTGCGTGTCCGCAGGTGAGAGCGTGAGTCTCATTCCGAACGGGCGTCCGCCGGCATGACGAGCGCCATTCTTCAGGCCATCAACGGCATCTCGTTCGCGGCGTTGCTGTTCCTGCTCGCGAGCGGGTTCACGCTTTCGTTCGGCCTGATGCGCGTCGTGAACATGGCGCACGGCGCCTACTACCTGCTGGGGGGCTACGTCGGGCTCACACTGGGGCAGCAGACCGGGAGTTTCACGATCGCCATCCTCGGGGGCGGCGCCGCGGTCGTCGTATTCGGCTACGTCGTCGACCGTTTCCTTATCCGACGCACGGGCGAGAACCATCTCGCGCAGGTCCTGCTCACCGTCGGCGTGGCATTCGTTGTCGGCGATGTCGCGCTCGCGATCTGGGGCGGAGACAACCTGAAAATCCAGGTGCCGCCGTTCCTGCGCGGGCCGGTCGAGCTGCCGGGCGGGATTTACTATCCGAAGTACCGCTTCGCGCTCATCTTCTTCGGCCTGCTCGTGGGTGCGGTGCTCTGGGTCCTGTACCGCAAGACCCAGATCGGGGCGATCGTCCGTGCCGGGGTCGACGACCGCGAGCAGGTGAGCGCCACGGGAATCAATATCGACCGCCTGTTCGTGATGACCTCTGGACTGGCATCGTTCCTCGCCGGTATCGCGGGCGTGGTGGGGGGCGCCTTTCTGACGCTGTATCCAGGCGCGGAGTGGGAAATCCTCGTTTACGCGCTGGTGGTGGTCATCGTAGGAGGCCTCGGCAGCCTGGAGGGTGCGATGATCGGGGCGCTGATCGTGGGCTTGCTCGACGCCTATGGTCGCTGGCTGCTGCCGGAGTTCTCGTACTTCGTGCTCTTCGGACCGATCGCGTTGCTCATGATTTTCCGCCCTCGTGGTCTTTTCGGAACGGAGCACTGACCCTGATGGAGCGCAGCGGAGTCGTTCTTGCGATCGTGGCGCTCGTTGCCGCGCTGGCGCTGCCGTACTATGGCGGCCCGTTCTGGATGGGGCTGGCCACCCAGATCTATATTTTCGGCCTGCTCGCGCTGTCGGTGGACCTGCTGCTGGGACATACCGGCCTCTTTTCGCTTTGCCATGCGTCGTTCTTCGCGGTCGCCGCGTACACCACTGCGATCCTGCAGGTGCGGTACGGCGTTCCGACCGCACTCGCAGCGCCGGCGGGCGTGTTCGCCGGAACGCTGTTGGCGCTCGTGTTCGGGATCGCCGTGCGTACGCGCGGTGTCTACTTCATCCTCATCACGATCGCGCTCGGCTTCATCGTATGGGGCGTGGCCTACCGTTGGTCATCGTTCACCGGGGGCGACAACGGCGTCACGAACGTGCCGTTTCCAGACGTCGGACCGCTGGCGATCACCTCGCATTTCCAATACTACTATCTGGTGCTGGCGGTCGTGATGCTCTGCGCCGTCGGCTATCGCGTCCTCGTGAGCTCCCCGTTCGGACTGGGGCTGCGCGGAATAAAGGCGAGCGAAACGCGCATGCGCAGCCTCGGCTACCGCACGGGTCTGCATCTCTACGTGGCTTTCGTGCTGTCCGGCGCACTCGCCAGCCTCGCCGGCGTGCTCTACGTGTACTACAACCGCTTCGTCAATCCCGTTTCCGGTTCGTTTCCGATCTCCGTCGAGGCGGCGCTCATGGCGATCGTCGGAGGTACCGGAACGATCATCGGGCCTTTCATCGGATCGGGAATCGTGCTCGGCTTGCGAAACTGGGTCAGCAGTTTCTTCGAGCTGCATGCGACCGTGATGGGGGCGGTGTTCATCGCGACGGT
>JAABRB010000132.1 GCA_011391185.1 Betaproteobacteria bacterium | reverse complement strand
CGGGACTTTCGGTGTGCGGCTCGAGCTGCCGAACGCCAAGAAGGAGCTGCCTGCCGGCGCGCGGTGCAAGGTACGCTTCCTTGCGGGTGGCAAGGCGTCCGTGCCTTCCTCTGCGGCACGGCCGAACCGCTAGCGTCCGTTGCGGACTTATCCGTGGCGGGCGGGCAGCGCGATGGCTACTCGCCGCGCCCCGAGAAGGCGAGCATATCCCCGAGTTGTTCGTCCATCTTCAGCAGATCCCGGCGTAACCGGGCATGGCTGAGCTCGGCCCGCTGTTGGGCCGCCCTGAGCAAGCGCTGGAGCAATCGCTGGCCGAGTTTCCGCTGCGTAATGCCGCGATGACGAGAGGCCCAGCGCGCGGCCGGGCCGAGATAGGTGCGCAGCAGATCATCCTCGGCCGAGACGATCGCTTCGAAAGAACCCGGGTCGCCCTGGCGGGCGCAGCGACCGAACAGCTGGCGGTCCACGCGACGGGATTCATGCAGCTCGCTTGCGATGACGTGCAGTCCGCCCAGCTCGACGACGCCCTTTCCGAGAGCGATATCGGTGCCACGTCCGGCCATGTTGGTGGCGACCGTCACCTTGCCCCGGTTCCCGGCCTGCGCGACGACCTCCGCCTCCTCCTTGTCCTGCCGCGCATTGAGCAACCGGTGGCTCACGCCATGCGTGGTGAGGATTGCGCTCAGGAGCTCGGAGGCCGCGACCGATCGGGTGCCGACCAGCACCGGCCGACCCTGCTGATTCAGCTCGCGCACGCGTCGTGCGATGGCATTCCACTTCTCGCGCTCGCTGACGTGGACGATCTCTCCCAGGTCCTTGCGTTGACCCGGTCGATTGGTCGGCACCTTCACGACCGGCAGCCGGTACGTCGACCACAGCTCGCCGGCGATCTCGCGAGCGGTGCCGGTCATCCCCGCGAGATGCAGATAGCGCTGAAAGAACCGCTGATAGGTCATCCGCGCAAGCGACGCCTGCTGATCACTCAGCTCGCAGCCCTCCTTCGCCTCCACCATCTGATGCAGGCCGAGCTCCCAGTTCCGGTCGGGCAGCACGCGGCCGGTGGACTCGTCGATGATCTGGATCTTCCCATCGTGCACCATGTAGTGCTTGTCCCGCTCGAAGAGATGCAGAGCCGAGAGCGCCCTTCCCACGAGCTCTTCGCGCCGTCTGCGTCCGCTCCAGACACCCGGTAGCGCAACCGCCCATTCATCGAGCTTCTCGCGGCCTGCGTCGGTGAAGTGTGCCTGGCGCTCGCGGGTGTCGAGCGTGAAATCCGCGCCGGGCGTGAGCCGCTCCGCGAGACCCAGGGCGCCCTCATACATCTCGCGCGCGCCACCCGCATCGCCCTGACCCGCGATGACGAGCGGCGTGCGGGCCTCGTCGACGAGGACGCTATCCGCTTCGTCGACGATGGCGAAATACAGCCCCCGCAGCACGAGTTTCGCGGAACGTGTCTCCGTTCCGGCGATCTTCTCGACCTGCAGCTGAATGCGGTTTGTGTGCGAGCCGAGCGCGATCCGGTCACGCAGATAGTCGAACGTGAGCTCCTTGTTCGTGCAGTACGCGATGTCGCACCCGTACGCTGCACGGCGGCTCACCGGGTCCCCGCCGTGAATGACGACACCCACGGTGAGTCCGAGCGCCGAATACACGGGGCGCATGAGCTCGGCATCACGCGCAGTCAGGTAGTCGTTGACCGTGATGACGTGCACGGGAAACCCCGCCAGCGCGGCGGTGCAGGCCGGCAGCGTCGCAGTCAACGTCTTGCCCTCGCCGGTCTCCATCTCCGCGATCATGCCGTTCAGGAGGATCCAGCCGCCGCGGATCTGGCAGGCGAAGTGCCGCATGCCGACCGTCTGGCCGGCGACTTCCCGGACGAGCGCGAAGCTCGCGGCCACCAACTCGTCGCGCATCCCTTCGCGGCGCAACGCCACCTTGAGACGATCCGCGGCCCGCCGCAGCTCGTTCAGGCCCCGGCCCTTCAGCTCCTTGCCGGCGCGATCGACCATGTCGGCGATCGGCGTGCGCAATGCGCGGCGCACGGCCAGCGATCGTTCGATCGGGGCGGCCAGCCGTTGCGCTGCCCGATCGAGCCAGCCTAGCCGGTCGACGTGCTGCTCGGGATACGCGGCCAGCGGCGAGGCGCTGGCTAGCGTCAGGTCGGCGGCGCTTGGCACCGGGCCTCGTGGCGGGCGCGCATCAGACGTTGAATCGCGACAGGAACAACTGACGTGCGTTCCGATACCACTGGAACCCGATCGGCTCCCACCCGTGATGGAATCTGACGTACGCCCGGCCGCCGACATTGAGGGTGCGCTCCTCAGGCGGTAACTTCAGCTCGACCTCGAAAAACTTTTGCAACGTCTTCTGGCCAGAAGCGTCGCTCGGGTCCACCGCGAGCGGTCCGCCACCTGCCGTGCCGAGCGCGGGGCTGGGAAGACGCTCGCTCGCGCCGGGCACGAGGCGCACGACTTCCGCACGCGAGGGTGAGCCGACGCGTTCAGCCAGGCGGACGTCGACGCGCTGCGTGCCGCCTCGTACCAGGTCGATGTCTTCCGGCGACAGGACGGCCCGGATCGCCACCGTCTCGATGTTCACCAGGTGTGCCACAAGCTGGCCCTTGCGCAGGTAGCGACCCTGCATGTCGACGGCGCGCGGCAGCACAAAGCGGCCCTCGGCCTTCGCGGTCACGACGAGCTCCTCGGAGCGTTCCTTGGCGCGCGCCAGCTTGGAGCGCACGTAGCCCATCTCCTCTTCCAGGATCTGCGCCTTGACGCGATCCGCCACGGCCTGCTCGCGGTGGCGCGCCTGGAGTTCCTGCAGGCGCGCCTCGAGCACGCTCACCTCGGTGGCGATGTCGCGGTCGAAGATCTCCAGCAGCGGATCGCCCTTCTTCACCCAGGCGCCCGGTTTCGCGATCACCTTCTGCACGAACCCGTCCGCGCCGGCACGAACGAGCCCTTCGTCCGGCACCCAGACCACGCCCTCGGTCATCGTCCGAAGGGGCACCGGGACCGCGAAGACGAGAGCCACAATGCCGCCGACCACGAGCCCGCTCGTCAAGACCGCGCGGGAGCGTACCCGCCGGATACGCGGACTGTTCACCAGATAGTCGATGATCTTGAACGCCGGAACCCCGAACCACGTGACCGTCGTGAGCACCGCGAAGATCATTCCCAGCAGGAACGAGATCTCCCCGACGTAGATCAGGATCGCGAGTACAACGAGAATGCGGTAGATGAACGACGTGACCGAGAAGGCGACGAACCAGAAGCGCTCGCCGCGGGTGGAGATTGGCGGTTCGGCATCGCTCCTTCCGAACAGGTAGCGCTCGGCAAGGTATGCAAGATACTGGTTGGCGCGGGTGCGCAGGTTCGGGATTTCCAGGAAATCCATCAGCATGTAATAGCCGTCGAACCGCAGCAGCGGGTTTGCGTTGAACACGACCGTGGAGACCCCAGCGATGAGCATCGTGTTATAGGCGATCGAGCGCGTCATGCCCGGCTCGGCATTCACCCAGACCGCCAGCGCGATCGCCGCGATGACCAGCTCCACCGCCATGCCGGCGCCGCCGACGACGACCCGCTGCCACTTGCTGCGGAACGCCCAGGCGGCCGAGGCGTCGACGTACGGGACCGGAGTCAGCACGAGGATCATCACGCCCATCTCGTGAACTTCGCCGCCGAACGCTTTCACCGCGAACCCGTGACCCAGCTCGTGGAATGCCTTGATCAGCGGAAAGAGCAGCCAGATCATGAGCAGGTTGCGCGGCGCAAGCAGCTGATCGAGCGTGCTGCGTCCAAGCTCGTTCCAATGGCTGCCCGCCACCAGCACCGCCGCCCCGATCACGAGGAGCCAGAGCAGGAAGCCCGCCTTGCTGAAGAACGGCGCCACCAGCCCGACGAAACGCGCGAGGAAGCGTTCCGGGTCGATGAGCGGGATCTGCCACGCGAAGACGCTCATCACCTTCTGCTGCCACTTCTTCTGGCGCAGGCGCTCGCGGCGCCGGAACATCTCGTGCGTATCGGGCGGCACGTCGCACTGCAGGACGTCCGCCGCGTGAAGCTGGGCAAGCAACTGGATGAATTCGTCCTGACTGATGGCGTCGTCGCCGAGTTTGCGCAGCGCGATATCCCAGGTCTCCTGGATGTTACGTCGTCCGTCCATCAGCCCGATGACGAGATACGCGGCAGGCGAGAAGCGGTGGTAGCGCTCGGAGGCGGGGTCCTGGAGGACGAACCAGGTCTCGCCGCGGTATTCCTGGCGATGGATCTGCGCATGCGCGCGCAGCGAAGGCGTCAGCTTGGCGACGCGATACCAGGAAGGACTGAAAAGCGACTGCGCCATGCCGTTAGCAGGCTGTTGAAGAACTCGGCACGCGCGCGCCGGGGGATATACAAGGGGCTTGCCCCTTGTTCCTTACGGAGGATATACAAGGGGGCTTTCCCCCTTGTTCGTACGACCGGGGTTTGACTGGCACCCTAAATTCGTTACTCGAAGTCGCCACGGCACGCATGTTTCCACGCCCCGTTAAGGGAGCCAGCGCCATGCGGCGAGCCGCAGCCAGTTCATGACCTCGCGCGTCCAGATCCAGAGGTAGCGCGCCGCCTCGATCTCGACCTTGCCCACGCCCTGCATGCCCGGGCGCAAGTGAAGCGCGTGCTGATCGAGCTGAGCCTCGACGCGAAACGTGTTGCGCCCGTCCTTCGGATCCGAGACGGGCGTGACCTGCTGAACGGTCAGGCCCACCGGCTGCTGGGGAAATGCGCCGAGCAGTAACGTGCCACGCTGCCCGGGCTTGACGTACGCGACGTCGCGTTCATCCACGTGGAGAACCAGCCGGAACGCGTTGAGCGGCGCGATTTCGAATAGCACCTTCCCTTTCTCGACGGGCGCGCCGAGTTGCTGAGTGAGGTCGCCCGTGACCACCATGCCGTCAAAGGGCGCCGAGACCGTGGTGCGCTCGAGCTGATCCGCGACGCGCGCGGCCTGCGCCCGCGCCTGCTCGAGCTGTGCCGTGACGATCTGCACCTGCGCGGGATTGCGATCCGCCATCGCCTGGCGGAACTGCTTCGAGTACTCTTCCTGCTGCGCCATCCACTTCAGGCGCTCCAGCCGCAGCTCGCGATCGTCCAGCCTGGCAAGCACGGCACCCTGCTTGACCACGTCCCCTGCGCGTGCCGGGGCTTCCCGGACATATCCATCGAACGGCGCGGTGGCAGCCTGCTGGACGAGCGGCTCGAGCGTCGTCGTGCCGGCGACCCGAAACTCGCCCTTCCCGATCGCCATGAAAGCGATCAGCAGCGTGACAATGATGGCGACGAGCTTCAGCGCTGCGTGGCGCGGCCCGAAAAGCTTGCGCAGGGTCTCGCCCGCCTGCTCGATTGCCCGCCCGACGAGCCACTGATCCTCGCGCCGATGGGTGTTGAGCATCGGGCCTGCAAGGCCTGCCAGCGCCTCGCAGATCTCGACCGTCTCGGAATCAAAGGGACGTTGCGCAGGCCGCTCGAGCGTGATCGCGCCGATCGCCTTGCTGTCCGCGGTGAGCGGGACCGTCACGCAGGCGCCCGTCCCATGGCCCTGTATCAGCGCTTCGTGCGCGCGCGCGACGGCGGGCGTGCCGCGGCCGACTTGCGGGAAAGAGACGGTCGTCCCCTGATCGGTCGCCTCCTCCATCGCCGCCGCGACTGCGCGCATGAGGTTCGTGCGTTCCTTGAACTGGGCGCTGTGCGACACCGCGTCGATGCGCAGTCGCCGGCCATGAAAGAGTCCGATGCTCACGCGGTCGCAGCGCAAGCGGGTCGCAAGCTCGTTCGCGATCGCCATCGCCGCCGCGGCAAAGCGCTCCTGCACCGCGCCCGCCGCCACGATCTCGAGCACGGACTGAAGGCGTTCGCGCCGGGCATTCACCTTCGTCACGGCGTCGCGCGTGAAAAGGAGCTCCAGCCCCGCGGCGCCCCAGTGCAACTGGCGCAAGGCGGCCTGCAGGTCCGCCTCGGGACGCGAAGACAGGTCAACCACCACCACGCCCTGCAGTATTCCCACGGCCTCGATCGGGTATGCGACGCAGTCGCCCCCGACTGCATCGCCGCCCGCGGGGCGCGGCGTCGTGAAGCCGCGCCGTTCGGCCAATGCACGCTGCGCCACGGGTGTCAGATAGCGCATGTCGCGCCGCACGTCCGGCCATACCGCCGCCGGCGCATAGTTGCCGTCGCGCTCGACGCGCAGCAGCACCAGGCCGCCGACTACGCCCGGGATCAGCCGGCACTGGATCGCGAGCCAGCTCTGCGTGAAGACCTGGGCATCGCCGGAGCCGGCAAGACCCGCCCACAGTGCGGACTCCGGGCTCGCGGCCGCCGGCCGGGCTCCGGGCGTGATCTGGGTGATGCTACCTGAACCGGAATCGCCGATCGCGGGTGAGGACATGGTCGATCGCAGGGTTAGAGAAAGAGTCAGCGCGATGCGCCGTTGCGTGCCAGCCTATTGCTTCAATTCGCCGTAGCGGGACTCGTACTCACCGATCAGCTTTTGCAGCAGCTGCGCCAGGCGTTTCGCGGCGAACGGCGAGAGCACGATGCGATGGGAAAGCTCGATCTCCATGTCCTGCGGCTGGCGCTCCCAGTCGTGGCTGACGCCGAAATTGAGCACCACCTCCTCGCGCGTGCTGGACGCGTTGCAGAAGTTGGCATACGAGCTCTTGACGCTGTCCGTCTTCCAGCGCACGCGTGCGCCGGCGGCTGCCTGAGGAGCGGCACTACTGCGCTGGGTCGCTGACGGTGCTGCGGCCTTCGTGGTGTCATCGCTTCCGGCTTTGGTCGCCATTCGGATCTCTCCTTGTGAGCATTCTCGGCAGGTTGGGAGCGTACGCCTCGGGAGGGTCGCTCGATTCCCGCTATGTTAGCGACCGAAGGACACTTTCCGCAACGGAAATAACTGGTTGCAGCGGGAATTTGAGACGGAGTACACGGTATGAGCGGCGGTCCGGAACGCTACGCGGCGAAGTTGGCACATCCGCGCCGGCAGGCAACCGGGTGGTGCCGAAACCGGCCGTCGCACCCGGCGCGAACCCGGTCAGAAAGCCGAGTTGCGCGGGAGCTTGTAGTGATGCTTCGGCGGATCGCCGGCCGATGACGCCTCGAGGCGGAAGTTGTTGTCGGCGCCGCGGTCCTTGGCACTGCGGCCGCTGTCCATGAGGAAGTCCTTGATCCACGCGGGGGTGGGAAACTCCGGCTCGCTGCGCGCGCGCTTTTCCTTGCGCTCGCCGCCGAGCACGGAACCCCAGTCGATCACTGGCGACTGCGCCTCGCCGAGGTGGGCCGTCGACTTGGCGGGTGAGTATTGATCCGGGTCGAGCCCGGAAGCACTCGGCACGGACCGGCTCTCCGCCTCGAGCGCGAATGCGCTCGGCGCCTCGAACGCGCTCGGCGCCACGAGCGTCTTCGTTGCAGCGCTCGGCAGATTCACGAACTCGAACCCTTCGATGCTCACCAGCGTGTCGGTGCCGTTCACCGTTCCGAGGTCTTCCGGCGCGATCACACCGAGCGGTCCGTACTGCTGCGACAGAATGATCTGCGCGGGATCGAGTGCGACGTCGAAGAACGCCACTTCGTCGATGTAGCCGTCGAATGGCCGGCTGATCGAGAGCCGGGATAGATCGCCCGAGTCGTTGCTGTTGGAACGGATCGAGCCGCCGATCACAATCGGCTCGTGGTTACCTTGCAGGCCGCCCGTATAGACGTTGCTGCCAACCAGCTTGCCGTCGACGTAGAGCGTCATTCCATCCGGGCCGAACGTCAGAGCGAGGTGGTACCACGTGTCCGACTTGATCAGGTTGTTGTTCGGACCGCCGTCCGTGTCGATCATGAAGCTCTGGCTGGTGCTCTGCATCCGCACTTCGATGTCGCGGTTGACGACCGCGATGTCGAGGTGGCCACCGGTCAGGAAGCCGTTGTGATCCTTGGAGAACAGCGTCTGCGTATCGGTCGCGTCGTTCGTGTTGAACCACAGCTCGACCGTGCCGCTGCCGACCTCGAACACCGAGTTCTTCGCGACCGCGATGTACTCCTGGGTCGAGTCGTGGAAGTCGGCGCCGGTCTGCGCGCCGTAAGGGGCGCTCGACACCGGCGGGCCGGCATCGTCCAGATCGGGGGCGCTGTCCTTGTCGATGAAGGTCCCGTTCTGCGGGGTGCCGGCCGAATCCGCGACCGTCGTGCCGCTGGTCTCGTTCAGGCTCCAGTAGGCGAACGGAGTGAGTCGCTGGACCACCGCCTGATCGTGACCCGCGCCGCCATCGAGATAATCGGCGTCCGGACCGCCGGCGAGCTTGTCGTTCCCGTTCCCGCCAAAGAGTTCGTCCTCGCCCGGCCCGCCGCGCAGGTAGTCGGCCCCCTCGCCGCCCTCGATGCGGTCGTCGCCCGCGCCACCGTCGAGCATGTCGTTGTCCGGTCCGCCACGCAGCGTCAGGCCGGCAATGGCGGCGCTGCCGTCGACGAGGTCGTCGCCTGCGCCGGCATCCACCGTCGTATCGACAGTGAGCGTGCCGAGCAGCACGATGTCGTTGCCGGCCAGCGCGTCGACCTGGACGCG
>JAABRB010000131.1 GCA_011391185.1 Betaproteobacteria bacterium | reverse complement strand
CCATGGATCCGGCGCACCACGATCTCACGCTCGCGATCACCAGCCACCTGCCGCATCTGATCGCCTACAATATCGTCGGCACGGCGGCGCATCTCGAGGAAGTGACGAGCTCCGAGGTGATGAAGTTTTCCGCCGGCGGCTTCCGCGACTTCACCCGCATCGCCGCCTCCGATCCGACCATGTGGCGCGACGTGTTCCTCAACAACAAGGAAGCGGTGCTGGAGATGCTCGGCCGCTTCAACGAGGATCTCGCCTCGCTCACGCGCGCCATCCGCACGGGCGACGGGCAGACGCTGTTCGATCTCTTCACGCGCACCCGCGGCATCCGCCGCTCGATCATCGAGATCGGCCAGGAGACGGCGGCGCCCGATTTCGGCCGGCCGCATGGCGCGCAGGAGCCAACGACGCCCATGCCGCGACCCTACGCTTCGGGCGACTGATACGAAGCGATGTCGGCTGCGGATTCCGAATTCTGGGTGTTCGGCTACGGCTCGCTCATGTGGCGGCCGGAATTTAAGTTCATCGAACGCCGGCCGGCGCGGCTCATCGGCGCGCATCGCGCGCTCTGCGTCTATTCGCACGTGCATCGCGGCACGCCCGAGAAGCCCGGTCTCGTGCTCGGCCTCGATCGCGGCGGCTCCTGCCGCGGCATCGCGTTCCGCGTCGACGGCAGGAAGCGCGAGGCCACGCTCGAGTATTTGCGCGAACGCGAGCAGGCAACCAAGGTCTATCTGGAGGTCACGCGCGCCGTCGATCTGCTCGACGATCCGCAACGGCGCGTGCGCGCGGTCACCTATCTGGTCGACCGCTCGCATCCGCAATATGCCGGCAAGCTGCCGCTCGAGACGCAATTGCGTCTTGTGCGCCAGGGCCACGGTCGTTCCGGCATCAATCGCGACTACGTGCTGGCGACCGCCAAGGAGCTCTCTGAGCTCGGCATCCGCGACCACGCCTTCGAATGGCTCGCCGCGCGCGTGTGACGGCGGGGGCGGACGCCTTGCGGTAGGCGGACCAGGATCGGCTTTCGGTCGCTCTCGATCGCTGGCGCGACGAGCGCAGCGAGATCGGCAAGCGCCCGCGCTAGTCCCTCGGCTTCGTCTCGCATGAGATGGATATGAACTTCGTCGGCGGCCGGAACGGGCCTAGCATCGCTTCCCGCCCGGATCGCTACGACCACGGGGCCGCCCGGCGTCCGGCGGACATGCAGCGCCACCGAGGTTTCGTAAGCTGGCGCCGCTTGGGGCGAGAAAACGCTGCACACGTAACGCCGCCCGGAAGCGCCGCGCCAGAAACGGAACCGCTCGGCGAGCGCCGGATGCCGCACCGTACGCAACGGGCCTTCGTACTCGGCTTTGTTGGCTAACCACATGGGAATACTCACTAAAAACGAATCACCAGCGTGGAGAACAAAGATAGAACAAAATAGAATTTTGTCAACCGACTTCGCGGGCAGGCTGTCCTAGCGTTGCTTCCAACTCAGCACGACCTTGGGCCACGAGGCGCGCGGTGGCGGTTTCGATCGCGTCCTGCATGCGCGTCTTGAATTCATCTTCCGGGAGCCCGGGCTCGATCGGCTCCAGAAATTCCATCCGGATCGTGCCCGGATAAATCCTGAACGTGCGACGGGGCCAGAACACGCCCGAATTGAGGGCGACCGGGAAGCAGCGCACGCCAAGCTCGTGATAGAGGCGGACGACTCCGAACTTGTAAGCCGGCTCGGCGCCAACCGCCCGGCGCGTGCCCTCCGGGAACAGGATGAGTTGACGGCCACGTGCGATCTTGACCTTCGCCCGTTCGGTGATCTCGCCAAGCGCCGTTCCGCCGGCTCCGCGCCGGATCGGTATCATCTCGGCCTTGGCGACATACCAGCCGAACACCGGCAGCCACATCAGCTCGCGCTTGAGCACATAGAACGGGTCGGAGAACAATATGACCAGCGCGAACGTCTCCCACGCCGATTGGTGCTTGGCGGCGATCAACAGCGCGCCCGGCGGAATCCGTTCGTATCCTTTTATCTCGAAGTTCGTTCCGCAGATCGTATGCAGGAGCCAATGATTGACCCTGGCCCAGCTATGCACCGCCTTCCAGAAAATGCGCCGCGGCAAGAGCAGGAACGGCAAACAAATAATCAGATGCAAAATCGTGTTGAGATGAAAGCAGGCATGGAACAGGAGCGAGCGGAGCAGGAGCACGGCTAGAGTCCGTTCAGTTCAAGCGATCCCGCGCCCGGGCGCGCGGTTCACGCCGACATGCGGCGGTTCGATGCGAAGGCGCGCGAGCGCGGCCACGTATTTCACGTACTCGACGAACAGGAGCCGCGCGGTTTCCGCGCGCGACCACCAGCCTTCTTCGCGCATGCGCTCGCTGACCACCGGGTAAGGCACCAGCAGCACATCCGGCATTTCGCGCGCCAGCTCGATCAGCGCGCGGGGCATGTGCCAGGCCGATGTCACCACGATCAGCGAGCGAAACTTCTTTTCTCTGGCCCAGCGCGCGGCGGCGACCGCGTTGCCGATCGTGTTCAGCGCTTCGCGGTCGAGGTCGATGCAGCAGCCGAACAAACGTTCGACTTCCCCGCTGCGGCGCGTGATCTCGCCCGGGTTGGTATGCGGATGCACGCCGGTAATCAGGAGCCGCCGCCCGCGCTTCGCGGCGAGCAGGTCGATCGCATCCTCGATGCGCGAGGCGCCACCGGTCAGCACCACGATGCCGTCGGCCGGCCGCTCGAGCGCGACTTCGTTGCGTGGGATCGTTGCGGCAAACACGAGGAACCCGCCGATCAACATACCGGCGGCGAGCAGCAGGACGCTCCCGAGCAACACGACGACGCGCGGGTGCCGCCGGCCTCGGCCGGCTTCCGCGCGCCTGGAGGCCTCCCTCGCGTCCTCCATTTCCTCTCCCTGCAGCGGCGAGGATGGTAGCGCGAATTAGGGCGTCCCCGCGATAGAGCGGTATTTAATTACCGGATCAGTCGATGCCGCGCAGCGTGCGTTGCACCGTGCGGCGCGATGCGACGGCTGCGACCAGTGCGATGAGCAGGCCGGTGGCAGCGATCCAGCCATAGCCGCGGGGCTCAAGGGCGATACGGCCCAACAGAAGCGCCGCCTCGCCCCCGCCGGGCACGATCGCGACAAGGTCCGGGGCGACGCCCGCGAACAGGAAGAACAGCGCCGCCGCGGCGCCGCCCAGGATCGCCCCGTTCAGGCCGACCACGAGGAAATGGCGCTGGAACGCGCTCGCGATGAAGGACTCGCGCGCGCCGACCAGATGCAGCACCTGGACCACCGCCCGGTTCGCCGCCACCGCGCCGCGCGTCGCGAACGAAACCGACAGGATCGTCACCAGCAGCACCAGCACCAGCACGCCGATGCCGATCAGCATCACCACGTCGGAAAGCGCCGCCAGCCGCCGCGCCCAGCCGCGATGGTCGTCGAGGCTGGCTCCCGCGACGTTCTGCGTCAGCGCGCGCCGCAACCCGGCGAGATCCGCCTCGCGCTCGTCGGCGAGCCGCACCACGACGAGGCGGGGCACCGGCAGCGCCTGCAGATCGACGCCGGCGCCGAGCCACGGCTCGAGCAGGCGCGCCGACTCCTCGCGGCTATAGGCGCGCGCGTCGGCGACGCCGGCCGTGCGTCGCGCCAGATCGACCGCTTTGCCGATCTCCGCCTCGATATCGCGCCCCTCGACCGGGCGCACCTGGATCGTCACTTCGCGCGCCACGTCCGCGTGCCATTCGCTTGCCGCCACCCGCACGATCTCGACCGCTCCGGCCGCGACGCCGGCGAGGAACGTCATGATCGCGATCACCGCGACGAGCGAGGAGCCCGCCACCGTGCCGCGCGGCACGATCGGGTTCATGCGCCGTTTTCCCGGTTTTTCCGTCTCGTCCGCCACTTCTTGTCCCTTCAAGCCTTGTTTCTTCATTCGTCGAGATGCAGCCGGCCGTCGGCGAGCACGAGCCGGCGGGCGTCGAACTGGTCCATGAGCGCGATGTCGTGGGTCGCGAGCACCACCGAGGTGCCCGACCGGTGCAGCTCGACGAATAGCCGCAACAGCCGCCGCGCCAGTGTCGGATCGACGTTGCCGGTCGGCTCGTCGGCGAGCACGAGCTCGGGCCGGCCGATCAGCGCGCGCGCGATCGCGGCGCGCTGCTTCTCGCCGCCCGAGAGAATCGGCGGCAGCGCGTCCATGCGCTCGCCGAGCCCGACCCAGCGCAGAATTTCCGTCACTTCCGAACGATAGCTCGCCTCGTCGCGCCCCTGCACGCGCAAAGGCAGCGCCACGTTCTCGTAGGTGGTGAGATGATCGAGCAGGCGGAAGTCCTGGAACACGACGCCGATCCGGCGCCGGAACACGGCGACCTCGTCGAGCGTGAGCCGCGAGGCGTCGCGCTCGAACAGCGTGATCAACCCGCGGCTCGGCCGCAGCGACAGGAACAGCAGCCGCAGCAAGCTGGATTTGCCGGCGCCCGAGGCGCCGGTGAGGAACTGGAAAGAGTGCGGCTCGATGCCGAACGAGAGGTCCTTCAGAACCTCCGGACCCGGCCCGTAACGCAAGCCGACGTTCTCGAACCGGACCAAGCGTGCCTCCGGCGAATCGGGTGCCCGCCCCATCTAGCCAAATGCCGGCGCCAACGGCACCCGCTCCCTTGCGGCGCGGCCGGCCGCAACGGCGCGCGGCGCCCCGGAATGCCACGGTTTTCAGGGTTTCCGATCCATTAAGGGTCGGCGGCGATACTCCGGGCCGGGTACGAGTGCGGGTATCGTCATGCTTCTGGTTTGTCCCTCCTGCGAAACCTCCTTCCGTCTGGCTTCCGAGGCGCTCGGCGCCGGGAGCCGCAACGTGCGCTGCGCGCGCTGCCAAACAACCTGGCTCGCCGATCCGTCGCAGCTGGCGCCCGAGCCGGAGACCGGCGGCCACGAGATCTCGATTTTTCCGGCGGGCGAAATCATCAACGTGCCTGCGCTCATCACCGACGACGTCGTCATGCCCGAGCAACCGGCCGCGGAAGCGAAGCCGGCGCGCAATTCCCCGGCCTCGAGCAAGTCCGCGACGCCGGCCTGGAGAAAATTGTCGTGGCGCGGCCGCGACCGCGAGTCCGGCCCCGGCCTCGGTCTGGTGCTGACGACCTGCGCGCTCGCCATGATCGTGACCGCGGCGATCGTCTCGCCGGCGACCATCGTTCGCGCCATGCCGGATCTTGCCGGTCTCTACGCCGCCGCCGGGAAGCCAGTGAACTTGCGCGGGCTGGAGTTTCGCGAGGTCCGCACCGCGCGCGAGACCCACAACGGCATCGCGCTGCTGGTGACCGAGGGAAAGATCGCCAATATTTCGGGCCACGATCTGGAATTGCCGCCGATCCGGCTTGCCGCGATCGGCGCCAACGGCCAGGAGGTCTATGCCTGGACCGCCGCTCCGAGCCGCGGCACGCTCGCCGACGGCGAGACGCTTGCCTTCAAGAGCCGTCTGGCTTCGCCGCCCGCCGAGGCGCGCCACGTGCAGGTGCGCTTCCTCGGCAAGAGCGATCTGGCCTGGGGCTACCGCTGAGCCGCATCACGCGCGGCTCGATTAGGAAATCCTAAAAATCCCTCAGCAGCCGCTCGAGATAATCGAGTTCGATCCGCGGCCGTAGCGGCTCGCTCAGGCGCTTGCGCAGCTCCTCGAGCACGCGGCGCGCGCGCTGCACGTCGATTTCGTCGGGCACTTTCACCGTGAAATCGTCGCCGTATTCGCGCGTGCGCACCGGCCGCCCGAGCGGGTCGGTGCGGTCGGCGGCTTCGGGCGAAGGGCCGAACGGATCGCCGCCGGGTCCGTCGCCCGGGCCCTGCATGGATTCGGCGAGCTGCTGCGCCCCGCGCCGCAAGTTCTGCAGCGCCCGGCCTTGTGAATCCACGGCGCCCTCGGCGTCGGTGTCGCCGAGCTGCCCTTCGGCGTCGCGCATGGCCTGTTCGGCGCGGCTCAAGGCATCGCCGGCTTCCTTGCCCGGGCCGCCTTCTTCCTCGGGCTGGTCGCCGCGCTCGCGCTGCCGCTTCAAGGCTTCGAGCATGCGCTGGAGCTGCTGGCGCAGGTTTTCCTGGTTCTGCTTGAGATCGCCCATGGCGCGGCGCTCGCGCTCGGAACGCTGTTCCGGCGCGCGATTACGCCGGTCGGCGCGGCTGTCGCGGCCTTCACGGAAGGTGCGGTCGCGCAGGCGCTGCTGTTCCTGGATCATCTTGCCCAACTCATCGAGCATCTCGCTCATTTCGCCGGGCTGATCGCCGCGCGCTTGCTTTCCGCGCAGACCCTCGAGCATGGCCTGCAGCTCGTCGAGCAGCCGCTTCGCCGCTTCGCGGTTACCGCTCCGGGCGAGGTTCTCGATGCGATCGAGCATGCTCTTCAGATCCTGCGGCCGCAGCATGCGCGTGTTGCGGTCGAGCGGGCGCGCCTCGGTGGTGCCGTCGCGGCGCATTTGCTCGGCGAGCGCGCGCAGGAAGCGGTCGAGCGCCTGGCGCAGGTTGTCGGTGAGCCGCTTGAGCTCTTCATCGGTCGCGCCCCGCTCGAGTGCCTGGCGCAACGCCTCTTCCGCGGCCCGCAGCGCCTTCTCGGCATCCGACATGGTGCCGTCCTCGATCAGCACCGCGATCTCCCACAGGTAATCCACGACCGAGCGCAGATCGTCGTCGTTGCGCGCGAGCTTGGTTCGGGTCGCGGCAGTGCGGACACCGAGATAGATCGAGGGCTCCGGCGTGAATCGCTCCGGCGCGATCAGCAGCGCCTCCAGCGCGCCGCGGACGCGCTCGCGCTCGTTGGCGTCGAACGCGAGCAGGCGGCGCTGCTCGATCAACGCGCGCGCCAGGGGCTTGGCGAACGTGCGCTCAGGCAGCAGGATCTCGCGCGCCTCGCTGCGGCCCTCGTTGCCGGCCTCATCGCGGGCGATCAGCACGAGCGTCGCGAGCGTTCCGGCCCACGGATGCTCGGTGATGTCCTTGGTGGTCTGGCCGGTGCCG
Organism: Betaproteobacteria bacterium; assembly: GCA_011391185.1. The sequence goes on along the minus strand of JAABRB010000131.1, from coordinate 1,805 downwards.
GCGCGCGTGCGCGCCTGCGGCAGTACGAGCGGGAAATCGGGTCCCGCCACCAGCGGGCGCGGCGGCTGCGCGCCTTCGCGGGCGGGCGTGGCCGGCCGCGTGAAGCGCGCCTCGGCTTGCGTCACGCCGTAATCGTCTTCGATCTTGTAGGTGAGCACGACCGATGCTCGGCCGAGCACCTCCGGGTCCTTGGCGTGCGCGATGGTGGGCGCCCGGTCGGGCACCGCGCGGAAACCCCAGGTGGCGATTCCGGCCGGCAGTCCGCGCACGGTGAGCGAGCCGTCGGCGCCGATCTTGAAACGCCGCTCGATGGTGCCTTGCGCCGCGGTGGTCGGCGTATCGGCCACTTCTTCGGCCAGGCCCCCGAGCGCCGCCAGATCGATCGACGCCAGACCCGTGGCGCGCACCACGAGCACGCTCCCGGCGGGAACGGCAACGGCGGCGATCTCGCCCGGTGCCGGTTCGTCGTGACGAACGCCGGGCAGCAGCACGGGCGCGCGGCCGGTATAGACCGGCGGCGTCACCCAAGCGTCCACGCGGTAGAGCCGCGGCGCGATGGCACCGGAGAAATCGAAGGCGGCAGAAACGCGCTTCCAGCGCTCGCCCTCGGCCATGAAGAAGGTGGCGACCAGCACGAGCACCACGAGCGCGCGCAGCGCATAGGGATCGCGTTCGGTGAGCCGAGGCTTGGGCCAGCCGGCGCGCAGCGCCGCCGCGCGCGCCGCCGCGCGCTCGACATGGGCGCTCCACAGCGCCTTCATGACCGGGTCCTCGCCGCCGTGCGCGAGGCGGTCGGAGATCGTGGTGGCCGGGCGATGCTCGATGCCGGTGCCGCGATCGAGCCGGCGGAGCGCTTCGCCGCGCCGCGGCCAGCGCACGAAACCGGCCGGAACCAGACTCGCGATCAGCACGAGCCCGAACAGCGCGAGCGCTCCAATTCGCCAGATCGGCGGGAGTGCTAGCCAAAACCCGGCCCAGGAGAAGGCGAGGAAAATGCCGGCCACGGCCATGACCGCCGTGATCGCGGGCCAGGCGCGCTCCCACAGCAGCGCGCTGCGGGCCCGTGAAAGCGCGAGCTTGAGCCGCCGGATCGCGTCGTCGATCACGCCGGTTCTCGGGCCCGATCCGGGCTCGCTGCGTTCGTTCGTCTCAGGCGCCATGCTCAAGCAGGCTCCTTTTGCGATTCCCCAGCAGCACCAATCTAGCATGCGCCGCAGCATGGGGGAGCCGTCACAGTGGCGTTATCTAGGATTTTCTAAGACTTGGAAGGGTTTCCGGCGAGCCATGGCGGCATCCTGTCCAAGGCGATCAGGGCCTCGGCTTCAAGACGCGGACGCACCACGGCCGCCTCGGTTCCCTTCACCAAGACCTCCGGCACCAGCGGGCGCGTGTTGTAGGTCGAGGATTCGACCGCGCCATAGGCCCCGGCCGTCATGATCGCCAGCAACTCGCCGTCGCGGACCACGGGCATGCGCCGGTCGAGCGCGAGATAGTCGCCCGATTCGCAGATCGGCCCGACCACGTCGGCGACGAAGGTTTCGGCGCCCGACCGCGGCTCGCGCACCGGCTGGATCTCGTGGTGCGCCTCGTAGAGTGTGGGCCGGATCAGGTCGTTCATCGCCGCATCGATCACGACGAAGGTCTTGGCCTCGCCGCGCGTCACGTAGATCACGCGCGTCACCAGAACACCGGCATTGCCGACGATCATGCGCCCGATTTCGAACACCAGCTTCAGGTCGAGACCGCGCGTGTGGCGCTTGACGACCTCGGCGTAATCCTTGGGCAAGGGCGGCGTCTCGCCCGGG
>JAABRB010000130.1 GCA_011391185.1 Betaproteobacteria bacterium | reverse complement strand
ACCCGCAGGACCTTGTACTTGCGGGACTCACGGTCGCAGCCGAAACCTATTTCATCATGGTCTCGAAACATCTGCACGACTCGGAACTCTCCACGCTAGAGGCGCGCGCACAGTTTGATTCCCTGATCGGCGAGGTCGAACAGTCGAAGGCCAAGTCTGACGAGACCGCGCGGCACGCGGAGGCGGCTAATCTCGCCAAGTCGCGCTTCCTTGCGCAGATGAGTCATGAACTACGCACGCCCTTGAACGCCATCCTCGGCTTTTCCGAAGTGATGAAGAGCGAGATCCTGGGGCCGCATTCGACGCCGACCTATCGCGATTACGCAAGCGACATCCACGGCTCAGGCCAGCATTTGCTCAACCTCATCAACGAGATCCTAGATCTGTCGCGTATCGAGGCGGGCCGCTATGAGCTGAACGACGAGGCGGTCAATCTCGTGCACATGGTCGAGGAGAGCCGGCATCTTTTGAAAATTCGCGCCAACAACCGCGACATCACGGTGCATGAGACGCTCGAGCCCAATCTGCCCAAAATCTGGGCCGACGACCGCGCGGTGCGGCAGATTTGCCTCAACCTGCTCTCGAACGCCATCAAGTTCACGCCCCAGAGCGGCGAAGTGTGGCTCAAGGTCGGCTGGACCGTCTCAGGCGGCCAATACTTGTCCGTGCGCGACAACGGCACCGGGATTTCAGAGGAGGAGATGCCGATCGCGCTCTCCCCATTCGGCCAGGGTTCCAACGCCATCAAGAGCGCCGAACAGGGTGCAGGCCTGGGCCTGCCGATCGTCAAGGGCCTGATCGAACTGCACGGGGGCACCTTTACGATGCGCTCCAAGCTGCGCGAGGGCACGGAGGTGATCGTGACATTCCCCGCCGAGCGGGTGATGACCGCACTCCCGCCGGTGCACGACGCCGTGCCGATCCAGCCGAGCATCAGCGAAGACGTCACCGATGCCACCGAGGACGTCGCCGATGCCACCAAGGAAGACTGGCGGAGACGGGCTTCGGCGGTCTAGGATTTCAACGCTTGCAACCGGTAAAGATTCGGCCGGCGCTGGGAGACAACAATGCCGCCGCTCGTGCGCGACATGATCGCGTGGCTGCGCTTCTACCTGATCCTGCCGATCCCACCCATCGCCGGCGAGAGCGAGACTGGGGCGGCTTCGCGCACCGAGCCCACTTCGCCCGCCGCCGTGCAGGCGATACCGCTCGCCGGTGCGGTGGTCGGGGCGCTGAGCGGCGTCGTGCTCGTCATCGCCGCCTACGCACAGCTTCCAGCCTTTATCAGCGCGGTACTGGCGCTCGGGTTCTTGGCGCTGGTGACGGGTGCCGCAGGCGAAAACGGATTTGCCGAGGCCTGCCGCCGGCTTGGCGAACATTTCTGCCCGCGCGTCGATGCCGCACGCCTCGCGCATGCGGGAACCGTGGCGCTGGTATTCGCCATGCTGCTCCGGGTCGGCACCATCGAGGTGCTGACGGTCTCCGGCGCCATCAAGGTTGCGCTCGCGCTCCTGGCGGCGAGCGCGGTCGGCCGCTCCGTGGGCGTGCTGATACCGACCTACATGAAGGAAGCGCCCGCGGGGGACACCGGCCCGGCCGCGCCCGGCCAATCCGCCAATGCGCAGTTCCTCGGCATCATCGCGCTCGCCATCGCCGCGGCGGCGATCCTGCCGACCTATGGGGTGGGTGCAGCGATCGGTGCGGTGGTGTTCGCGTTCTTGGTCGCGGTGCTGGCTGAAAATCTCGCCAGGCAAGTCGGGGCAACCGAAGAGCGCAGTTTCCGCGCCGGGGGCGAGTTCACCGCCGAGACCGCCTTCCTGTTCGCGCTGCTCGTCATCGCCCGCGTACCCTGACGGCCGAAGCTCGTGCGCTCCGATCGCCTGCTCTGGATCGTGGTCGGCGGGCTGTGCTTGGCCGTGGCCGCGCTGGTTTGGCGTCACGAGGCCGGCAACGTCGCGGGAATCGAATCGGAATCGTTTGCCAGCCTGGTCTGGCTGCTCGCGCTTGCGCTCGTGATCGGCAGCGCGGTGTTCTCGCTGTTTTACGGCCGAGGGGTCGAAGCAGTGCGCGCGGTGCTGTTCTGGCTGGTGCTCGTCGCCGGTCTCGCGCTCGGCTACACCTATCGCTTCGAGCTGCAGGCGATCGCGGACCGGCTGATCGGCGAATTCATGCCCGGCTATCCGGTGCCGCGAGCGGGCACGGCCGCGACAGTCGAAGTCGTGCGTACGCCGGGCGGCGAATTCACCGTGCGCGCGGACGTGAACGGCCGGCGCATCTCCATGCTCGTCGATACCGGTGCCACCAGCGTGGTGCTGACGCCGGAAGCGGCGAAGCTCGCCGGCCTGCCGGTGGATCTGCTGAAATACGACGTGCCGATCGAAACCGCCAAGGGCCGCGGACGTGCCGCTTCGGTGACGCTCGACCGGCTCGCGGTCGGTAATATCGTGGAGCGGCGCGTACCGGCACTGGTCTCCGAACCCGGCGACCTCAAGACCAGCCTCCTCGGCATGAGCTTTCTGAACCGTCTCGAATCCTTCGAGGTGCGCGGTGGCCGGCTCGTGCTGCGGGCCAAGGGGGCGCGTTAAGGCAACAGGCTGAAGAGAAACCGGATGGCGACCACGAGCAGAAAGAGCCCGAAAGCCATTTCGAGCCGGCGCCGCGACCATTTATGTGCGAGACGCGCGCCGTAGGGCGCCGCGAGAACGCTCACCGGCGCGAACAACAGAAGCCCCAGGAACGAGACGTAGCCGACCGAGAGCGGCGGCATCAGCGCTTGGTGCTGCCAGCCGGCGAGCATGTAGCCGATCGTGCCGGGGATCGAAATGAAGATACCGACACCGGACGACGTGGCGACGGCAACGTGGATGGTCTGGCCATAGAGTGTCAGGAAAATCGTTGAGAAGCCGCCGCCGCCGACGCCCATGAGCGCGGAGATAAGCCCGATGACGAAGCCGGCGCCGATGGTCACCGGCGGCTTCGGCAAGTGGTCGGCGATGCGCCAGCTCTCGCGCCCGAACAGAAGCCGCGCGGCCATGGCTACGGTGAATACGATATAGATCGACTTGAAGACCGCGCTCGATGCGAAATAAGCGACGACGGCTCCAACGATCACGCCAAGCACGACCGGCACGGCCCAGAGCCCAAGAACATCCATGCGCACGGCCCCCCTGGCGCGATGCGCAAAGAACGATCGGATCGAGGTCGGAATGATGAAGGCGAGCGAGGTGCCGATGCAGAGATGGAAGCTCACCTGGTCAGGCACGTTGAGCAGGCGGAACACCTCGTAGAGCACCGGCACGATGAGCACCGCGCCGCCGATGCCCAGGAGTCCCGCGAAAAATCCGGCCATGGCGCCAGCGACCAGAATCGCGACCGCGAGCAGCGCGAGCTCGCCCGCCGGAACGCCGAAGAAGGTCATGCGGCGGCGTTCCGGGCCGTGTCGATGGGCGCATCGAGAACCTTGGCGAGCGCTTCGCGCAGCGCAGTGGCATCCGCGCCGGAACGGATCGCTTCGGTGGAGAGATGGCGGCGGAAGGCTCGCGCGCCGGGACGGCCGTTGAACAGGCCGAGAAGGTGGCGGGTTATGTCGTGGAGCCGCGCGCCGGAAGCGAGCGTGCGCTCGATATAAGGCATCAGCCGCTCGATCGCCTCGCGCGCATTGGCGGCGGGTGCGGGTTCGCCGAAAATCTCCGGATCGACCGCAAGGAGCAAATCCGGGCGCTCATAAGCAGCGCGACCGAGCATGACGCCGTCTACGTGTTCGAGATGCCGCACGGCTTCGGCGATGTTCGCGATGCCGCCATTGATGACGATCGGTACGTTCGGCAGGCGCGCCTTCAACCGATAGACGCGTCCGTAATCGAGCGGCGGAACGTCGCGGTTCTCGCGCGGCGAGAGGCCATCGAGCCAAGCCTTGCGCGCGTGCACGATGAGCGCATCGGCGCCGGCGGCGACAACGCGGTCAACGAAACGGTCGAGCGATTCCTCGGTGTCCTGCTCGTCGATGCCGAGCCGACACTTGACCGTGACCGGCACGGCGATCGCGGCCTTCATTGCGGCGACGCAATCGGCCACGCGCTCGGGCTCGGCCATGAGGCAGGCGCCGAAGCGGCCGCTTTGCACGCGGTCGGACGGGCAGCCGACATTCAAGTTGATTTCGTCGTAGCCGAGATCGGCGCCGATCCTGGCGGCCTTTGTCACCTCGCGCGGGTCGGCGCCGCCTAGTTGCAGCGCCACCGGATGCTCGAACGGATCGAAGCCCAGCAGCCGCGCGCGGTCGCCGTGGATCACGGCGCCGGTGGTCAGCATCTCGGTATAGAGCAGCGTCTTCTTGGTGAGCAGCCGATGGAAGTAGCGGCAGTGGCGGTCGGTCCGCTCCATCATCGGCGCCACGGAGAAGCGCCACGAACTGGCATGCGAAACAGTCATGCCCCTTCCTGCCAGATCGGGGGACGGGATGCCACCCGCCCCCGCGCATGGCAGGTCTTACACGGACGGTGCTACTGCGAGCCCTCGAGTCCGAGTCGCTTCACCAGCGCGCTCCACTTTTCCTTCTCGGATTTGAGATATTGCACGGTCACCTCGATGGAAGGCGGATCGATCGGAATCAGACCGAGCAGCGCCATTCTTTGCTGCATGTCCTTGTCGGACATGATCCGTTTCATCTCCTCGTGCAGCTTGACGACGATTTCGCGCGGCGTCTTGGCCGGCGCGAGCAGCATGTGCCAGGACACGGCTTCGAAATCGGCGGCGCCGGAAGCTTCGGCGAACGGCAAAACGTCGGGCAGCACCGGAAGCCGCGTCAATGCAGAGACCGCAAGCGCGCGCAACCGGCCGTCCTTGATCAACGGCAACGAGGCCCCGGCTTCGGCGAACGCGAGATGAACTTGACCGGTGGAGATATCCACCAGTGATTGAGGCGTGCTGCGATACGGGATGTGATTCATGTCCAGCCCGAATCTCTGCTTCATGAATTCGATGGACAGGTGCTGCGCCACACCGGGGCCGGGCGAGCTGTATGCAAGCGGCGTTGCGGAAGCCTTGGCGTACTTGATGAGGTCGGGAACCGAGCGGATCGGCAGCGCCGGGTTTACGACCAGGATGAAGGGCGACTTCAGATACCAGGAGACCGGCGCGAAGTCCTTTTCCGGATCGTAATTGATCTGCTTGAACAGCGTTGGATTGATCGACATCGCGGAGCTGGTGGAAATCAAAAGCGTGTGTCCGTCGGGGGGCGCACCCGCTACCGCGACCGCTGCCAGCATCAGCGACGCGCCCGGCTTGTTCTCGATGATCACCGGCTTGCCGAGACTCTGCGACAGCTTCTCGCCGTACATGCGCGCGATCACGTCCATGCCGGTGCCGGCCGCCAAGGGCACGACGATCGTGATGGGCCGAGACGGATAGGCCTGGCCGAGCGCCGGCGACACGGCGCCGAGCGCGGTCAAGACGAGCGCTGCGAGCGCCCAACGTACGAACTGGAACATTTCCTTACCCTCCCCGTGACTTCTTGTTCTGAAGCGTGGCATTTGCCGGATTTGAAGAATATTTTCGGGTAAGCATAGGTCTGGTCATCTATCCTAACAAGGCACATTGCTTGCGCGGCAGCAGAGCGGCCGCTCCAGGCGGGGAATGCAATCGGTAGCCGGATGCAGGAAACCAAGGAACGGGTTGCGCTGGGATCGATTTTCGCCTCTGCCGGGCTGACGCTCGCCAAGGCGGTGGTCGGATTCAGCTCGGGCTCGCTCGCGATCCTGTCGGAGGCCGCGCACTCACTGATCGACCTCGCGGCGACGGTGATGACCTATATCGCCGTTCGCATCTCCGCCAAACCGGCGGACGAGGAGCACCATTACGGCCACGGGAAAGTCGAGAGCGTATCCGCGCTGGCGGAGACGGCGCTCCTGTTCCTGCTTTCCGGTGTCGTGATCTGGGAGGCGTTGCAACGACTGTTCGGCGATCATGGACACGCGGTCGAGGCCACTGTTGCCGCCTTCGTGGTGATCGCGGTCTCGATCGCCGTCGATTTCTGGCGCGCGCGCCTGCTTTATCGCACCGCCCAGGAAACTTCGAGCCAGGCGCTGGAGGCGGACGCGCTGCATTTCGGTTCCGACATGTGGTCGTCGGCCGCGGTATTGCTCGGGCTTGCCGCCGTCGCGCTCGGCTATCCCTGGGCCGATGCGGCGGCCGCCATGGTGGTCGCCGTGTTCGTCTGCCTGGCCGGATGGCAGCTCGGCCGGCGGACGATCAACGCGCTCACCGACGCAGCACCCGCCGGTGTCGCCGAACGGATCAAGGGCATCGCTCAGCGCGTCAAGGGCGTGATCGCGATCGAGTCCGTGCGCGCGCGGCCGGTGGGCGCCACGCTGTTCATCGATCTGGCGGTGGCGGTGAGCCGAGCGCAGCCGCTCGATCGCGTATCGGCGCTCGCCGGCGAGATCCGGCGCGCGATCCGGGCCGAGATGCCCGAGGCGGAGATCACGATCACAACCTCGCCCAAGGCGCTCGACGATGAGAGCGTGCTCGAGCGGGTGATGGTGATCGCGCGCAATCGCGGTTGCGCGGTGCATCATGTGACGGTGCACGAGGTCTCCGGCAAGCTCGCGGTCTCGATCGATCTCGAAGTGGACGGTGCCATGCCGCTCAGCCGCGCGCACGAGATCGCAAGCGAGCTCGAAGCGGCGATCGCCGGGGAGTTCGATGGCGAGGTCGAAGTCGAGACCCACATCGAGCCGCTGCAATCGGGCGGCGTCGCCGGCCGCGACGCGGCGGACGGGGTACGTTCCGCCATCACGGCCCTGATGCACGAGCTGGTGCCCGCTGGGAGTCCGCTGCGCGACATCCACGACGTGCGCGTGCGCGAGACGCCGCAAGGTCTGGTGGTGAATTTCCATTGCCGCACGGCGCCTGCTTTATCGGTGACCGCCGTGCATGAAGCGGTTGACGCGCTGGAGCGGCATCTGCGCGAAAAGCGGCCCGACGTACACCGGGTGATCGGCCACGCCGAGCCGGCTGCGTAGCAGACCTTGCCGCGGCGGGCCCCGGTTGCGGCCTAAAATCTCGGCTTTTCTTCCATCTTGACTCTAGACAAACGACTCAAACTTCGATTCTTATGAGACTGATTCGGGGAGATGCGGCACATCGCTCCGGACGATGAAGGCACGGGGACTTTTTCCGGGGAGGCCTGCGATGGCGCGCACCCACGCGGCCAGCGCTTCCTACGAGACTCAGAATTTGCGCGGGTTCGCCCGTTCGCTGCACCGTCCTGCGTTGCAGCGCTTGCTCGCTGCTGAGCCGTTGCTGCGCCGCGCGGTGCCGATCCTGATCGTCGCCTTCATCGCCGCGGTCGCGGTGGGCGCCGTGGTTCAGATCACCGAGCATCGCCGCGAGACGATCAACGACGCGGGCAAGGAGCTGGCGCTGCTTTCGCTGGTCCTGGGCGAGCATCTAACGCGCCGCGCCGGCGACGACACCGCGGCGGCCAAGGCGCAAGCGGCGCTCCGCGAGGCGCTGCCGGCTCTGGCCACCGCCGGCGGGCGGCGCATCTATATCACCGAGGCCAGCGGACGCATCCTCGCCACGGCGCCGGACGCCAAGCTCCCCGCCACGCTCCTAGATGTGCTCGGCACCGGCCAGGCGCTCACGGTGCTGGCCGAGCGTGCGGGCGTAATGGAGGTCGCGCTCTCCGACGGCACGCTCGCGCTCGCCACCGTGCGCACCCTCTCCGCCCCCTTCGGACAAATCGCCGCGTTGCAGCCGCGCGACACCGCGCTCGAGCGCTGGCGTGGAAGCTCCGCGCTTACTATCACGCTCGTCACCACCACCGGCTTCGTGCTCCTGATCCTCGGCTTCGCCTTTCACTGGCAGTCGACGCGCGCGCAAGAGGCCGACACGATCTACGAGCTGGTGCGCACGCGGTTCGACACCGCGCTCAATCGCGGGCGCTGCGGGCTGTGGGACTGGGACCTGGCGCGCGGGCGTATCTATTGGTCGGACTCCATGTTCGAGATTCTCGGACTGGAGCCGCGCGAAGAGCTTCTGTCATTCTGGGAAGTCGACGACCTCGTGCACCGCGAAGATGGGCGCCTCTACGATATCGCGACGCAGCTCGCCGACGCTTCCGACGGCGTGATCGACCGCGCCTTCCGCATGCGGCACGCCAACGGCGACTGGGTCTGGCTGCGCGCCCGCGCCCAGCTCGTGCGCTACGACGGCGACGACAGCCCGCACCTGATCGGGATCGCGGTCGACAGCACCGAGCAACACAAGCTGGTGGAGCGCACCGCCACCGCCGACATGCGGCTGCGGGACGCGGTCGAGAATATTTCCGAGGCCTTCGTGCTGTGGGACGCCGAGAGCCGCCTGGTGCTTTGCAATTCCAAGTATCAGCAGCTGCATGGACTGCCCGAGGAAATGACGGTGCCCGGCACGGCCTACGAGGACGTGCTCGCGGTCGGACGGCAGCCGATCGCGCGCACCGCTCTCAAATCCGACGGCAAGCCCGAGGAAGGCGCGCGCTCCTACGAAGCGCAGCTCGCCGACGGCCGCTGGCTCAAGATCAGCGAACGGCGCACCAAGGACGGCGGCCTGGTCTCGGTCGGCACCGAGATTACCACGATCAAGCGCCACGAAGAGCGGCTGATGGAGAGCGAGCGGCAGAAGATGGCGACAATTGCCGATCTGCGCCGCTCGCAGCAGACGCTCGAATACCAGGCGCAGCAGCTCGCCGAGCTGGCGCAGAAATACGCCGAGGAAAAAACCCGCGCCGAGAACGCCAATCAATCCAAGTCCGATTTCCTCGCCAACATGAGCC
>JAABRB010000129.1 GCA_011391185.1 Betaproteobacteria bacterium | reverse complement strand
GGCTCTGTCCGCCCGCGAGGATCCTGGCGTCCTCCGTCTGCAGTGCGTCGAGCGCCTCGCCCAGGCTGGCCGCGCGCAGATAGCCAAACCTGGGGGGCTTCATTGCTCGACTCGCGCACTGAACATGACCGGACGTTCCCGCCGCATATGTATATTAAGAACGAGGAAGGAAATAGGGGAAAGCGAGCCAGCATTGTGCCGCGCCGGGCGGATCAGCGCACTCCCGGGAGACAAGTTATCATGCGGTTGCTCGTTAGCTTTCGTTGCCGGAAGAAAGACGATCTCCGTCGATTCCTGTCATAGAACGGGAAGTCTTCGTTCCGGTCGCGGCGCCACAACCGACGAGGCAGGAGACACCGCCGAGCCGCTGAGACGCCCGGGCCGCGCGTGGGGTGACACCCCCCCGAGGCTTTTTGTTAGGCTAGCCGTGCGCAGCCAACCACCTGAGGAGGGGAACATGCGTATTTCGAGAAAACAATCCAGTCTGTACGCGCTCGGCGCGCTGGCAGCCGCATCGCTGATGGCGGGCGCGACCAGTGCACTGGCCAAGGACGAAGTGTTGATGGCGATCCCGACGTTCCTGACCGGCGCCGGGGGCGCGGCGTTCGGCGTGCCGGGCAAGAACGGCGCCGAGCTCGTGATCGACGCGATCAACGCCGGCACGCTGCCGGCGCCATACAACTCGAAGGGCATTGCGGGCGCGAAGATCAAGCCGCTGTTCTACGACGAGGCGGGCGGCAACACCAAGCAGGTCACCGAGATGCGCACCAAGGTGCAGAAGGAGAACGTCGACCTGTTCGTCGGCTACATCTCTTCGGGCACCTGCTCGGCGGTTTCGCCGGTCGCCGAGGAACTCAAGGTGCTGACGATCCTCACCGTCTGCGGCACGCCACGCGTGTTCGAGGAGCTGGTAAAGGAGCCCAAGTACCTGTTCCGCACGATGAACACCGCCACCGCGAGCAACGTCTCGCTGGCGCACTACGTCGCGCAGAAGCTCAAGGACAAGAAGGGCTACACCGGCATTAACCAGAACTACGCCTGGGGCCAGGACTCCTGGCGCGACTTCGACCTGGCGATGAAGGTGGTGGCGCCGGCGCAGAAGCAGACGACCACGCCGCAGTTCCCGAAACTGTTCTCGGGCCAGTATGGCACCGAGATCTCGGTGATGCTGCGCGCGCCCGAGCAGATCGTCCACTCGAGCGTCTGGGCGGGCGACCTGGAGGCGCTGGTGATCCAGGGCAGCGCGCGCGGGCTCTTCAAGGACAAGACCTTCCTGTTCACGGTAGGCGACTCGGGGGTATACAACCTGGGCCAGAAATTCCCGCTCGGGTCGCTGGTTGGCGCGCGCGGTCCGTACGGCATCTACGCCACGGTGGATCTCGACCCCTCGCCGATGAACGTCTGGTTCCAGAAGGCCTACCGGGAACGGTACAAGGATCAACCGACGCAGTCGGCGTATCAGTACGCGCAAGGGGTGCTGGCGGCCAAGTACGCCTATGACAAGGCAATGCAGGCGAACGGCGGCAAGTTCCCCTCCGCCGAGCAGGTGATCAAGGCACTCGAGCGCGCCGAGTACCCGTCGATATCGGGGACCGTCAAGATGGCGATCGGCAGCGGCCACCAGGCGATCACGCCCGACCACTGGGGCGTGCTGGCCTGGGACGACAAGCTCGGCGAGCCAGTCGTCAAGGACATCGTCAAGTTTCCCGCCGAGTGCGTCAACCCGCCGGACGGCGCGGACTCCGTGACCTGGATCCAGGGCGGCATGAAGGGCGCCAAGTGCTGATGCAATAGGCGTTCTTCGTTGCGGCCGAAGGCGATACCGCCTTCGGCCGCGTTTCGATCCGGGCAAGGGGAGGGTTTCGCGTGCAACTCGCCGCGGTCGTGCTCGTTGACGGCCTCGTTTACGCGTCGTACCTGTTCATGGTCGCGGTGGGCCTGACCGTCATCTTTGGCGTGCAGCGGGTCCTCAACGTGACCCACGGATCGTTCTTCGCGTTCGGCGCCTACCTCGCAGCCACGCTGATCGGCGCCTGGTACAACGCCGAATGGGCGCGGTTCGGCGGCTTCCTGATGATCCTCTGCGCGGCGATCGTGATCGGAGTCGTGTTCGGCATCATCATCGAGCGCGGGCTGCTGAAGTACCTCTACGGCCGCGACGAGCACATCGTGGTGCTCGCGACCTTCGCCGCATTTCTCGCGCTCGAGGACGTGATCCTGCTCATCTGGGGCACCGACCCCTATTACTCGTTTCAGCCGGTGCAGGAGCTCGGGGCGACCCGCATCGCCGGACTGGCGTTCGACAACTACAACCTGTCGATGATCCTGGTGTCGGGGCTGCTCGCGTTCGGTCTGTGGTTCGTGCTGCGCAGAACGGTGTGGGGCAAGATGCTGCTCGCCGTGATCTACGATCGCGAGGTCAGCCGCGCGATGGGCATCAACGTCACGGTCGTGTATCTCGCCACCTTCATCGTCGGCTCGGTGCTGGCCGCGCTCGGCGGCGCGTACCTTGCGCCGACGATTTCGGTGCTGCCGGGCATCGGCGTCGAGGTGATCGTGGTCGCGTTCGCGGTGGTCGTGATCGGCGGCATGGGCAGCATCCCCGGCGCGCTGGTCGGCGCGATCGCCGTCGGCATTTCCCGCGCGGCCGCGGTGCACATGCTGCCGCAGGTCGAGACCTTCGTGATCTACGTGATCATGGCCGCAGTGCTGATCTTCCGGCCCGAGGGCCTGTTCGTCCCCATCAAGGCGCGCAAGATATGACGCGCATCATCGACCGCACCGTGATCGGCCTCGCTGTCGCCGCGGCGGCGCTCGCGGTACTCGGGTTCCTGCTCCCCGACTGGGTCCGTTTCATCATCGCGCAGAGCCTCGCCCGCGGCGCGGTCGCGCTCGGGTTGCTGGTGCTGTGGCGCTCCGGCCTGATCTCTTTCGGCCATGCGTTGTTCTTCGCGTCGGGCGCCTACGCCGCAGTGTTCATCCAGCGCGTCGTGGTGAATGACGCATTCGCGATGGCGCTCGCCGGAATCGCCGCCGGCGGCCTGCTCGCCTGGGTGCTCGGGTTCCTGCTGCGCCGCTATCGCGGCATTTTCTTCGCGTTGCTCAACATGGCATTCTCGATGATGCTGTGGGGACTGCTCGCGAAGACCGAGGCGCTCGGCAGCACTGACGGTCTGGGGGTCGCGCCGCCGGGATTTTTCGGCATCGGACTCGAGGGCGACGCGTCGCAGCTCGCGATGTACTGTTTTTCGCTGCTGATGGTGCTGTCGTTCAGCATCGCGGTCCACCTCTACCTGCGCTCGACGCTCGGATCGATGTCGACCGCGGTGCGCGAGAACGAGATCCGTCTCGAGTACCTGGGTTATTCCGCGGAGCGCGCGGTGCACGTCAAGTACGTCATCTCCGGCGTGCTCGGCGGTTTCGGCGGCGCGATCATGGGCATGACGATCGGCCAGGTCGACCCGGATTCGATGGCGTACTGGACGATCTCGGGCGAGTTCGTGTTCATCACCATCCTCGGCGGCACCGGAAGCGTCGCTGCGACGTTCATCGGCGCGTTCGTGTTCGAAGCCATCCGCTCGGCCGCGTTCCTGTACACGCCGAAAATCTGGCAGCTGATAATGGGCGGCACGCTGCTCGCGATCATCATGTTCCTGCCGAACGGCCTGTGGTCGGTGTTGCAGCGTCGGCGCAAGGCGAGGGCGTGATGGCGGCCCTGCTCGAAGTGCGTGATCTCGAGAAGTCGTTCGGCGGCGTGGTGGCTGCCGTCAACATCAACGTGCAGGTCGCCGAGCAGGAGACGATCGGCGTCATCGGCGCGAACGGCGCGGGCAAGACCACCTTCGTCAACATGGTCACCGGGTATCTGGAGCCGACCGCGGGCGAGATCCGCTTCATGGGGCGCTCGATCCTGGGACTCAAGCCGCGGTCGATCACGCGCCTGGGGATCTGCCGCTCCTTCCAGGTGCCGCAAGTGTTCGCGTCGGAAACCGTGTTCGAGAACATGCTCATGGCCTACGGCGTGGCCGAATCGAGCGGTCTGGGACTGCTGCGCGCGCTGCACAACGATGCACGCGAGCGTCGCGTCACCGAGCATCTCGAGCGTTATCGCATCGCCGAGTACCGCGATGTCATCGCCGCGGCGCTTCCGCAGGGCGTGCGCAAGCTGCTCGACATCGCGATGGCGACCGTCCGCCGGCCGCGTCTGATCATGCTCGACGAGCCCACCAGCGGCATCAGTATCGGGGAGAAGTTCGGTTTCATGGACATCATCATGGAGGCGTTGCGCCAGGAGCACACCACGGTCCTCTTTATCGAGCACGACATGGAGATCATCGAGCGCTACGTCAGCCGGGTGCTCGCTTTCTACCAGGGCGAGATCATCTGCGACGCGCCGACTGCGGAGGCGCTCAAGGACCCGAGGGTGAAGGAGTTCGTGATCGGCGAGGAATACCACCGCACGCGCATCGACGAGGGTGACGGGAACGCACGGGGGTCGGCGCATGCTTAAGCTCGAGGGCGTGAGCGTCAGCATCGGGTCGACGCCCATCCTGCGCGACGTCAGCCTCGAGGTGCCGCCCGGCACGATGTGCGGGCTGATCGGGCGCAACGGCGCCGGCAAGACGACACTGATGCGCGCGGTGATGGGCGCGCTGAAGATTCAGTCCGGCACCATGACCTTCGACGGGGGCGACCTCGGCCAGGTCCCCGCGCACGGCCGCGCCAGGCTGGGAATCGGCTACATGCCAGAGGACCGGCGCCTGGTGCCGGATCTGAGCGCACGCGAGAACGTCCTGCTGCCGATGTGGGCGACCGCTGCTCCGGACGCCGGGGCGCGCCTTGCGCGCATCTACGAGCTGATGCCCGAAGTCGAGGCCTTCCGCGATCGTGGTGCGACCCAGCTTTCGGGCGGGCAGCAGAAATTCGTCGCGTTCGCGCGGGCGCTGATGGCGGGGACCAAGCTGCTCCTGCTCGACGAGCCCGGCGAGGGTATCGCGCCGGTGCTCGCACAACGCATGGTCGAGATCATGGCCGACCTGAAGAAGAAGGGCGAATCGGTCCTGGTCGCGGAGTCGAACGATTCGCACATCGGGCGGCTGCTCGATCGCACCTTCGTGATCGAGCGCGGCAGCATCGTCGCGGGCTGAAGGCGCGCGCGCAGGACGAACTGCGGTCCCGGGCAGTCTCGGAAACAAAAAAAGGCCGGTCTTCGACCGGCCTTTTCGTTGGTGCGGCAGTTACTTCTTCATCGCGTCCATGGCGCCCGACTTCGCGCCCGTCATGGCGCCGGCCGTGCCGCCCTCTTTGGCGCCTTCGGCGCCGCCCTTGGCGGCGGCAGCGGCGACGTCTTTCGCCTTGTCCATGGCCTCTTTCGACTTGTCGTCTGCGGGCTTCGCCGCGTCCGCAGTAGCCGGCGCGTCGGGTTTGGCGTCGCTAGTGGCAGGCGCGGCAGGTGTGGCTGCGGGCTCTGGCGCGGCTGCCGGTGCGGGAGCCGGTGCGGGTGCTGCGGCGGGAGCGGCCGCGGGGGCCGCGGGCTTGGGTTCGTCCTTGCCGCACCCGGTAAGCGCGAGGGTGGTGGCGGCTGCAAGAATCATGAGCGTGCGATGCATTCGTGAATATCCCTGTGTCGGAGTAAATGAAATATGGCCAACCTTCGACCCGCGGAGCGGGTCATTCGCAACGGCGAGCGTCTGTCAGGATACCTCAACGAACCTGACGTTACGCTGACAGACGCCGATTAACGCTCGCTTTCATGGCCCGGAGCGATTGTCGGGCAGAGGAGACAGTGGATCTGCGCGCCTCGGTGAGCTGCGCAGTTCAGTTCGCTTCGATCGCGCCCAGCACGCGCGGCTCGCCGGTGCCGTTGAGAGCAAGGACCACGCCGCCGCCCGACACCGGGCCGTAGTTGGTGAGCGCACGGACCGTGACCTGATGCGTGATCAGAACGACCGGAGGTCCGTCGATCGGGAGCTTGGCGAGGAACGCACGCAGCGCGGCGAGCTTGCCTTCGCGCTCCTCGGGGCGGCGAAAGAACGAGTTGAGCGCGAGCAGCGCCTCGACCGGCCCGAGGTCGAGCAGCCGCGCGGTCTCCAGGCAGCGGCACCACTGGCTGGAATAGACCCGCGCGCGCGCGACGCCTGCCAGGGCGAGCCGCTTGCCGAGCTCGGTGGCCTGCGCCCGGCCCGTCGCGTCGAGATTGCGCTGGGTCGCGCAGTCACCCAGGACGAAGTTCGGCGTGTCACCGGTGCCCGGCGCGAGTGCGTGGCGCAGGATCAGGACGCGCCCGGGCTTGGCGAGCGCGGTGAGGGGCAGGGCCTCCGCTGCGCGCACCGAATTGCCGGCGGAAAGCAGCAGGGTGGCCAGCGCGGTCGCAACGAGAATTTGTCGCATGAGCGGACGACGAGTGAGCACAGTGCCTTCGATCCGACTTGCAGACACTCCCGGCAAGCGACCGGTCACGCCCGATGCTCTTTCGGCAGCACCCCGGCGCGCTCGATGCTTTTCATCGAATCTACCGTGAACTCCGAGCTCGGTGCGTTGCCGGCGATCACGACCATGAGGATCGAGTCCTTGTTCCTGGGGCCCTTGGTCACGTTCTGGAACCGGCGGACCACGCCGGGCGGAAACGAGATGAGGTCGAGGGGCTTCAGGTCCACGTGCTCTAGCTTGCGTTTGGCGTTCAGCCAGCTCGCGCGCCACGTGCCCGTCATGCAGACGAACGTCTCGTTGGTGTCATGGTTGTGCAGCATCGGGCCCTTGCCGGGCTTGGCCTTGCAATAGGCGAGGTTGAAACCCTCCGCGATCTTGATCGCGGACATGCGTGCGAGCTCGATGCCCACTGGCGACTGCTTACCCCCCCTTTCGACCTTGGGCGGCTGGAAGCCGATGACGTTGTAGAGCTTGCGCTCACAGCCGGGCATCTTGCTGTCCGGCAGGCCGCCGTCGGAGCCCTTCAGCTTCTTGAAGCGTGCGACACGCTTCATCATCTGCGCGCGCGATGCGCCTTTGCGCCGTAGCGTTTCCGTGTATGCCATGGTGTCTCCTTCGATCCGGGTCACAGTCCGCGCCCGTTCGCAACGCGGCGGGCATGAATGCGAGTTTAGCGCACGATCTCGCGCGCGACCCGGCGCACATCCATCTCGTAGTCGAGCTCGACCACCGGCGGCCGGCAGAGGTGCCAGGTGAGTCCGGCCGCGGCCGCACCGCGTTGCGCGATCTCTTCCACCACCAGCGGACCGATGTCGTACACGGTGTAGGCCTGCGTGGCGGCCGCGTCCTGCCAGGAGAACCCGAGCGCGCCGAGCCGGCCCTCCATGACGCCCATGACAAAGCGGACCTTCTCGCGCATCGCCGCGGGTGAGCGGTCCCCGCGTCGCACGATGTGGTCGCGGTAGTTCGGCTTGAGTTCCGGCGCCTCGCCGCCGCCGGCGATCACGAACGAGCGCGGCAGAGCATTTCCCGCCGGCACGGTATAGGAAAACGCGTACAGTGCCGGCGTCGCCGGTACATTCACCACTGGGCAGACGTTCGTCCGTGACACGGGATTCACGCCATCGCGGTAGATGCCCCAGCGCTCGAGCGTCTTCACGTACTCGCGGTTGAAGGCGGTGAAGCCCTCCTCTGTGAAGGGCGCGGGCGAGCGCAGCTCGCAGGCGCAGAAGGACGTCAGTGGCCGTCCCGCTGCCGCGAGGTGCGCCTCGACTGCGCCGAAGCCCTCTGCGAGCGGCACCGGCTTGACGAAGAGGACGCGCTCGATCTCGAACCCGGGTTCGGCAGCCGCGCCGGCCGAGTACTGGAACGGGCCTTTGATGTAGCGGTACCCACCTGGTGCGAACGTGATTACGTCTGTCATTGGCAGCTCTCCTATTTCAGATTACGCCAAGATACGCCTCACGGATCGCCGGATCGTCGCGCAGTGCGGCGCTCGGCCCGGCACGCGTGACGTGGCCCGAATCCATGACAAATGCGCTACTTGCCGGATCGAACGCGGTCGCGACCTCCTGCTCCACCGCGAGAATGGTCAGTCCGTCGCGGTTGAGCGCTTGCAGCGCGTCGCACAGTATGTCGACCGCCGTGGGCGAGAGGCCGAGCGAGAGCGCGTCGATCCGTAGCAGGCGCGGCGCGCTCATCAGTCGACGCCCCACCGCACACTTCTGCAGCGCGCCGCCCGAAAGCGTGGCGGCCACTTGGCGCTGCCGGTCCGACAGAATCGGGAACAGGGCGTAGATCTGCTCGAGATCGCGGCGTATCACCGCGGCACTGTCCGTGCGCAGGGAAGCGCCCATCGGCAGGCTGTCGCGCACGCTCATGGCGGCAAAGCGCCGGCGTCCCTCGGGCACCTGTGCGATTCCCGCCGCGAGGACCGTCTGCGGCCCGGCGTTCGTCAACTCGCGGCCGGCGAATCGCACGGTCCCGGCGCGCGCGGCGACGAGCCCGGACACCGCGCGCAGCGTGTTGGACTGGTAGTCGAGGTACACGATCTCGACGCGAGCGATAGGCCGATCGTCATTGCGATTGCCGCGATCGGAACTCCGAAAGTGTTCTTCATGGCGTGATCTCCTCGGGTTGCGCCCGCTGCGGGGCGATAAGGGGTGCGGCCGGGTGGAAAGTGAACGATGTGCACGGGTCGCCGTTGGCCGCCGAAAAGCTTCACCCGGCACCAACTCCGTGGTACCGGTTCTAGTGTCCCGAATCAGGGATTCGTTGAACAAGTTCTCAGGTGGAACTGCCCTATCCATGATCGACGAGTACGCCGAAGGCAAGCGAAAACCGCTCGGTTCGCCGTCAGGCTAGGCGCCAGGAAGGGGCGGGGGACCCCTTCCTTTCCCCCAAAGCGCAGCCCAGACTGGCCGTCTTGGCAAGGAGCGGAACGACGCCTGGCGGCGAACTGGGTGGTTTTCTTCGGCGAATT
>JAABRB010000128.1 GCA_011391185.1 Betaproteobacteria bacterium | reverse complement strand
AGAGTGCCCCTGGCGCGAAAAGGTTCCCCGAGTGCGGCGCATGGACTTAAGATACTGTTTCAGCTAGACAAGAGGGCCCGATGCGCGCACGAGGCAGCTACCCGACCGTTCGTCCCCGACGTATGCGCCGGGACGAATTTTCCCGGCGAATGATGCGGGAACGGCGCCTGTCGACCGATGACCTCATTTATCCGGTGTTCGTGATCGACGGCAAGAACGAAGTACAGCCCGTGTCGTCGATGCCCGGCGTATCCCGGTACACCCTGGACAAGCTCCTCGGAGTCGCCGAGCAGACCCTGAAACTCGGGGTACCGACCATGGCCCTGTTTCCGCTGATCGAGCCCAGCCTGAAGACACCGGACGGCAAGGAGGCCACGAATGCCGACGGCCTCATCCCGCGCGTCGTCGCCCGCCTCAAGAAAACCTTTCCCGAGCTCGGCGTGATGACCGATGTCGCGCTGGATCCGTACACGAGTCACGGTCAGGATGGATTGATCGACGAAACCGGCTATATCCTGAACGACGAGACCATCGCGATTCTCTGCAAGCAGGCGCACACGCAGGCCGAGGCCGGCGTGGACATCGTCGCGCCGTCGGACATGATGGATGGCCGTATCGGCGCCATTCGCGCCGCGCTGGACGAACGGAAGTTCATCTACACGCGCATCATGGCGTACTCGGCGAAATACGCGTCGGGCTTCTACGGTCCGTTCCGCGACGCGGTCGGATCGGCCGCCGCGCTCGGTCAAGGCAACAAGTACACGTATCAGATGGACCCGGCAAACGCGGACGAGGCACTGCGCGAAGTCGCGCTCGATCTGAAGGAGGGCGCCGACATGGTGATGGTGAAGCCCGGCATGCCTTATCTCGACATCGTGTGCCGGGTGAAGGACGCGTTCAAGGTGCCGACGTTCGTCTATCAGGTGAGCGGTGAATACGCGATGCTCAAGGCCGCGTTCCAGAACGGCTGGCTCGACGAGGACAAGTGCGTCCTCGAGGCTTTGACCGCATTCAAGCGCGCGGGAGCGGATGGGGTACTGACGTATTTCGCACTGGACGCGGCGCGGCGCCTCGCCCGCGCCTGATGCGTCATCCTCCGATCGCCGCCTCGCGAATCACCTGCTCGAACGCGGCTCCGCGGCGATCCACGCCGAGGATGCGCGCGGGCAGCAGGCTGCGATCGAGATCGAGCCAGATGTCGATCCGCGTCCCGTCATCGTCGGCGCGCCGGAGATGCACCGTTCGCAATATTCCGAGCGGCGTTTCGATGAGGCCCTCGCCAACGATCTCGTAGATGTAATGCCCGAGCTTGCGACTGCTCGCGACGCCGAGCGGCGCGGCGGAAGCCGTCGGTCGCATGTAGTAAGCCTGATGCACGATGGACAGCGCGTCCTGCGTTCCCGCCGGCAAATCGACGACTCGGTGCTGATCTTTCCAGGCAAGCGAGAGCTTTTTGCTCTGCCAGTCGAATCGTGCCGACTCGCTGCGCGCCGCGCTGCCGCGGTGCAGCGTGTACTCCGTGGGGATGAGGCCGCCAGGCCCCAGGCGGCCGGTGGAGCGCTGGACGAACCTGCCGCTGTAGAACAGCTTCACGAGCCCGACGCCTTCCGCGACGGACTCGGCCTGGTAGACATGACCATCGGTGACCCACGTATGCGTCAGGATTCCCGCCTGACCGCCGGCGTAGAACAGGTCATACACGAGTCGCGCCCGGCGAACCGGATACTCGGCGGCATTGCCCGGGTCATTCGCCGCGGCAGTGGCCGCAGCGCTGCCGCCTATACCGGCATCTGCTGACCCATCCGCCACCGCGTCGTTCGACTGATCCGGATTTGCCTGCGCGGCGGACTCGGCGAACCCGCCGTCGGGCAGCGGTGGAACGGCGCCGAGTTCGCCTTCGCGCGCAATCCAGCGCGGCCTCTCCGGCGGCGCAGCGCGCGCTTGTGCGATACGCTCCTTCGCCCGCGCGCGTTGATTCTTCGCCGCGTCGCGCCTCATGGCCGGGGCCACGTCCGCAGCGACCGGCGGCGGGCGCGTGACGATGCGCGCCTCCAGCGGCGCGGCGGGCGCTTCCGCGTCGGGCCGATAAGAGAGGTCAAACCAGGTCGTCGCGAATAGCGCAACGCCGTGCAACAGGACGGAAGCAAGTCCTGCCATTGCGAGAATCCGGTCCGTTCGCACCATCGCCGCGCCTGTTGCGTCAGCCAAGAACGAGCGCAACTCCGTGCGCGTGTGCCGGACCGATCGCAAGCGATCCGTCCGGCATCTTCACGGGACGCATGCCGCCCGCAGCAAGCGCGTTCGCCGCCACGTTCCGATCGGCGACGTGAATGAAGAGCGCCGCAAGCTTGGGTGCACGACGCGAGCTCCCCGTGATTCCCGGCAGCCGCCGCGCCAGGTCCGCCTCGGTGGCCAGCGCGATGGGGGCCGATCCGGTGTCGACAAGCAGCCCTTCCGCGATGGCCTGCGCACGGATGTCGAACATGCGCTCAAAGGTGCGCGCGGTCACCGCAACATTTTCCGCGACGATTGCCACCGCGGCCAGTGCGGTTGCGCTGTTGCGGTGCGACTGATACTCCGGTCGCCAGACCACTTCGCGGGTGAAGTGCTCGCAGAGAAAAAAGCGCCCTCCCGGAGTCTTGTCCGGGGCGAGCTGCGTGATGCGAAAGCGCGCGTCGCGCGCGCCTTCGGGAAGATGCACCGGCCGCGAGAAATCGACCGGATCGCTGGGCGAGAAGCCGGCCCACAACAGCTCCGTATAGGCCTCTTTCGCGCTGTCCGTGCGCAGGGCGATCGCCGCGAGCCCATCGCCCGTTCGCGCGAATTCGGTGTAGTGCTGGCGCGACGGATGCGGATTTTCCGGCGGACTCGTCAACAGCTCGATGTAGTCCTCGCCGAACATCACGCAGTGGTTATGCGAGCCCAGCGTATGGTCGCCGCGGGGCGTGACAACGAAGCCCATGCGCCGGAACGTTTCGGCCGCGGCGACGAGATCGTTTACGACGATCACCACGTGATCGATGCCCTGGATGTGTCGGCGCATTCTGCAGTTCAGGCGTATCGAGGGAAGCAAGAAATTGTAAGCAGGCCCGGGATTCTGGTCCGCGCGAACCGGAAACCGCGAAACCTCCGCTATATAATCACCTTGTCGCGACGCATTCAACAAGACATTCCAATGCGCCCGACGGGAAATCCGTTGACAGCACGCCACTACCAGGGGCCGTC
>JAABRB010000127.1 GCA_011391185.1 Betaproteobacteria bacterium | reverse complement strand
ATGTCGAACATCGAACAGATCACCGCGTTGCATGCTGATATGACCGCGTGGCGGCGCGACGTCCATGCGCATCCCGAAACGGCGTTCGAGGAGCATCGCACTGCAAAAATCGTGGCGGACAAGCTCGAATCGTTTGGCATCACGGTACACCGCGGGCTGGCGCAGACCGGCGTGGTCGGATCCCTGACGGTCGGCGCGAGCACGCGTGCCGTGGGCCTGCGTGCCGACCTGGACGCGTTGCCGATCCAGGAGACCAACACGTTCGAACACCGCTCCCGGCACGCGAGTCGGATGCATGCGTGCGGGCACGACGGCCATGTGGCGATGCTGCTCGGCGCAGCGAAGCACCTCGCCGCCTCGCGCAATCTTGACGGCACCGTGCACTTCATCTTTCAGCCCGCGGAGGAAAGCCGTGGCGGCGGCCGCGTGATGGTGGAGGAGGGGCTGTTCGACCGCTTCCCGATGGAAGCCGTCTTCGGCATGCACAACTGGCCGGGCATGCCGGTGGGCGAGTTCGGCGTGATGCCGGGTCCGATGATGGCATCGTCGGACGAATTCGAGATCCGGATCACCGGGCGCGGTGGTCACGCCGCAATGCCGCACCAGACGATCGATCCGGTGGTGGTCGGAAGCCAGGTCGTGCAGGCGCTCCAGACGATCGTGAGCCGCAACGCAAATCCGGTGGACGCGACGGTCATCACAGTGACCCAGTTTCATGCGGGCGACGCGATCAATGTCATTCCCGGCGAAGCCGTTCTCCGCGGCACGGCGCGCGCCTTTCGTCCGGCGGTGCAGGATCTCATCGAGGAAGGCATCCGGCGTATTTGCGCAGGCGTCGCCGCCGCGCACGGCGCCCGGATCGCCGTACGCTATGAGCGGCATTACCCTCCGACCATCAATACGCCCGCCGAAGCGGCGTTCGCCGCGCAGGTGATGCGGGACATCGTCGGAGCGGAGAATGTCCACACCGATCTCCCCCCAACCATGGGCGCCGAGGATTTCGCGTTCATGCTCCAGGTCAAGCCGGGGGCCTATGCGTGGATCGGCAACGGCTCCGGCGAGGGAGGTTGCATGCTGCACAACCCGCGCTATGACTTCAACGATGCCATCCTGCCGCTGGGCGCAACCTATTGGACGCGCCTGGCGGAGAGTTACCTGCGGCGCGCGTAGGCGAATCGCGATCGGCGAACATGGAATCGCACGTCTCGAGCATCGCGAGCGTCATCCAGCTGGCGGTTGCGCCAGTCTTCCTGCTCACTGCGATCGGCGCGCTGCTGGGTGTGATGACCAACCGGGTCGCCCGCGCGGTGGACCGGGCGCGCGTGGTTGGCGAACGGCTGCCGCTGCTCGAAGGCGAAGCGCGCGAAGCGGCGCTGAACGAGTCGCTCGTGCTCGCGCTCCGGGTGCGCTGGGCCTATCGCGGCATCACGTTCTGCACGACGTGCGCGCTGCTGATCTGCCTCGAGGTGATGACACTCTTCATCGGCGCCTTCCTGGCAGTGGATCTCTCCAGAGTCGCCGGCACGCTATTCATGCTTGCGCTGGCCGTGCTCACCATCGGTCTCCTGTCGCTCCTGCGAGAGGTCTATCTGGCGACGCGCCATCTGCGGATCGGCACTGCCGTCTTCAAGGTGTGAGCAAGGCGACGCGCAGTTCAATGATCCCGATCGTGGTGCTCGGGACGGCGGCCTGCGGTTGCGCATCCCACCTCGTATAATTCGCCACCCTGCCGGTGAGCGCCGCGATCCGGCACGCAGCCAGAAGGGCAACCTCGTTCACGCGGCGTGCTGCCGATCTCCGGACCGGCGTTGCAGATCATTCGAGAAGGCGACATTCGCATGAAATTCATCGACCATGGCGCGGGTGGGCCCGCCTCGGTACTGAAGCTCGCCGAAGGCGAGAAACCCGTGCTCAAGACCGGGGAAGTGCTGATCGAGGTGCAGTACGCGGGCGTGAATCGGCCCGACATCCTGCAACGGTCAGGAAAGTATCCGCCGCCGCCCGGCGCGTCGCCCGTGATCGGGCTCGAGGTTGCGGGAAAGATCGTCGAAGTCGCGCCGGACGTCACGCAATGGCAACCCGGCGACGTGGTGTGCGCCCTGACGCCCGGTGGCGGCTACGCAGAATACTGCGCAGCGCCTGCCGTGCACTGCCTGCCGGTGCCGAAGGGACTCACGGTCGAACAGGCGGCGTCGCTCCCCGAGAACTGGTACACCGTCTGGACCAACATCATTGAACGTGGCCGACTGCAAGCCGGTGAGACGTTCCTCGTGCATGGTGGTTCGAGCGGAATCGGACTCGCGGCAATCCAGCTCGCCAAGGCCTGGGGCGCGACCGTGTACACGACGGTCGGCAATGCGATGAAGGCCGACTATTGCCGCACGATGGGTGCAGACGCGGTGTGGAACTACAAGGATGAAGACTGGGCCGCGGAGCTCTGGAAGGCGACCGAAAAGCGCGGCGTGGACGTGATTCTCGACATGGTCGGGGGCGAGTATGTCGAGAAGAACATCCGATCGCTCGCACTGGAGGGGCGCCTGGTGCAGATCGCATTCCTTCAGCCAAGCAAGGTGTCGATCGACTGCATGCCGATCCTGGTCAAGCGCCTCACGTTCACCGGTTCGACATTGCGGCCACGGACCAACGAGCAGAAGGCAGCCATTGCGCAGAATCTCCTGGAGCACGTCTGGCCGCGCTTCGACTCCGGCGCGCTGCGGACCTACCTGTATCGGACCTATCCGTTCGCCGAGGCGGCCGCCGCGCACGAGCTGATGGAGACCTCGACGCACATCGGCAAGATCATGCTCGCGGTGCGCGAGGCCTGAGCGCCGGGCAGCATCACCGGCCACCCGCGCGGATCTTCAAGCCCCAGCCATGGAGCGCACGCTGTTGGGACTTGTCGGGGCACGCATCGGGCGCTCGATCTCGCCCGCGATGCACGAGGCCGCCGGCCGGGCCCTGGGAATCGACGTTCGCTACCATCTCATCGACTCGCACGTCCTCGGTTTCGGTCCCGATTCGCTCCCGCAACTGCTGACGGGCGCGAAGCTCGCGGGTTTTTCCGGCCTCAACGTGACCTTCCCGTTCAAGGAAGCGGTTCTTCGTTCGCTTGATAGCGTCGAAGGTGCAGCGGAAAAAGTGGGTGCGGTAAACACGGTTGTCGTGCGCGACGGCCGTCTCATCGGCCACAACACCGACTACTCGGGCTTCGTTGGCGGTTGGCAGCGAACGCTCGGAAACCGCAATCCCGGCGTTGCGGCGCTCATCGGCGCGGGAGGAGTGGGACGGGCGATCGCGCACGCACTTGCAAGCCTCGGGGCGGACGAATTGCGCATCGCGGACATCGATCCGGCGCGTGCTGACGCATTGGCCGCCACCCTGCGAACGCGCTACTCCGCGGTGCGCGTGAACGTCGCACCGGACGCCACGTCCGCCTGCGCGGGCGCATCCGGAATCGTCAATGCCACGCCGGTCGGCATGCACGCGTTTCCAGGGAGCCCGATCGCCGAGTCATCGCTCGCCGGTATCGCCTGGGCGATGGATGCCGTCTACACGCCGCTGGAAACGGAATTTCTCGCAGCGGCCCGGCGTGCCGGCGCCGCCCTCATGTCTGGCCAGGAGCTGGCGATCGGCCAGGCGATCGACGCGTTCGCGCTCTTCTTCGATCGACCTGCGCCATCGATCGTGATGCGCGACACCTTTCTGGCGGAGGTCGCCCGCGCGAAAGAGGTCTAGGGATGCCCCTCGCGTGAACGATTCCGCACGCGTCACGCAAGCGACCGATCGTCGCCGACCCCGGTGCGCGTGTCATGCACCGCCATGATCGCGCGCGCATCGGGTTGATGACGTCAAAGGCGCGTCGCGTGCGCAAGCGACTCGAGGAATCGGTCGGCAGGCTGATAGCCGATCACCCGCAGGCCGTTGATCTCCCGGCCCTGGCGGTCGAAGAAAATGATCCCGGGCGGCCCGAACAGATTGAAGCGCTTGAGTAGCGCCTTGTCGTCATCGTTGTTGGCGGTGACGTCTGCCTTCAGCAGCACCATCGTTCCGAGCTTGTCGCGCACGCGCGCGTCGCTGAAGGTGAACTGCTCCATCTCCTTGCACGACACGCACCAGTCCGCATAAAAGTCCAGCATGACCGGCCCGCTGACCGTCTTCAGGCGGGCATCGAGCTCGGCTAGCGAGCGCACCTTTTCGAATTTGACCTCGGTACCCGCGCCACCGGCCGGGCCAGCCGCGCGGAAGCCGGATAGCGGCTGCAGGATGTCGCGGTGGCCCGAAAACGCACCGAGTGCAAGCGCCACGCCGGCCAGCAGCGAGATCACGCCCACGCCCTTCCAGAATCGGGTGGTGTCCGATGCATCGTGCGGCAGCGGGTCGAGCGCATGCAGATACATTGCGCCGACGATCAGGAGCGCCGCCCAGAGGATCATCTGCGCGACGACCGGAATGACGGGCGCAACGATCCAGATCGCCACACCGAGCATGAGGAAGCCAAAAAACTTCTTCACCGACTTCATCCAATGCCCCGAGCGCGGCAGCAGCGCGCCTTCGGTCACGCCGACCGCGATCAGCGGTACGCCCATGCCGACAGCCATCGAGAAGAGCGCCGTCCCGCCGAGCGTGACGTCGCGGCTCTGGCTGATGTAAACGAGCGCGCCCGCGAGCGGCGCCGCAATGCAGGGGCTGACAATCGCCGCCGACAGGGCGCCCATCACGACGACCGCGCCGAGGTGCCCGCCCGTCAGCCGGTTGCTCGCATGCGCGAGCTTCGAGTGCAGGAAGGACGGAAGGGTGATGTCGTAGAACCCGAACATCGAGAATGCGAGCGCGACGAAAATCGCGGCGAACGACGCGAGCACCCATGGGTTCTGGAGCGCACCGCCGAACATCGAGCCGGCAAGACCCGCGGCGACGCCGAGCGCAGTGTACGTCACCGCCATTCCGGCCACGTATGCAAGCGATAGCACGAACGCCCGCCCTTTGTCATGCGCCTCGCGGCCCTCGCCCACGATGATGCCGGAGAGGATCGGAATCATCGGCAGCACGCAGGGCGTGAAAGTGAGCAGCAATCCCGCAACGAAAAAGAATCCAAAAATCGCCCACAAGCTGCCTCCGGCGAGAATGCCGGCAGCGGTGGACTCGTCGCTGATCACATCGAGCTGGCCGCGCACCGGTCGTCCGACGAATTGACCGGTGCTTGCGTCCACGCCTGTGGAAGGCGCGGCTGTGAAAGGCGCCGGTGCGACCGACGAGAACGTCGACGACGTCCCGCCACCGATCGTGGACGACAGCGACGCCAGCACGATCTCGGCATGCTGGGTCATGGGTGGGTAGCAAATTCCGACATCCGCGCAGCCTTGCGAAGTCACCGCCAGCTTGAGCTTGTCGGCGCCCGCCTCGACGGGAACCCGGATGGCCAGGTTGCCCCGGTACGTCTCGACCTTCCCGAAGAACTCGTCCTGCTTGATCTTCCCCGGAGGCAGCACCGCAGGTCCCAGCTTCACGGATGCCGGTTCGGCCGCAAACCCGAGCTTGTCCCGGTACATGTAGTACCCGTTCTCGATGCGATACCGCACCTCGATGGTCCGGTCATCGAGGGCCCGGGCCGAGAACCTGAACGCCTTTTCGGGTTCGAGGATGTCCTGCGCCAGGGCGGGAACCGTGGCGGCTATGCCGGCAAGAAGGGCGATCAGGGCACGCAT
>JAABRB010000126.1 GCA_011391185.1 Betaproteobacteria bacterium | reverse complement strand
GCCTGCCGGGCGTCTTTCACGAGGTGCTGAAAAAAGGCGGGGTGCGCAAACCCGCTGGCTGGAAAACGCACGAATGGGGCGCAGGCATCCTGGACGCGCGCAATCTCCTTGCGGCGCCGCTGCCCGCGGCCACGCGCACCGCCCGCAAGCGAAAGCTGCGCGCGCGGCCTGCGCCGGGTGTGACGAACGATCTCGCCGCGATCGCGGAATATTTCCCGGATGCAAGCCCGGCGCGCGTGCAGCGCGCCCTGCTGCGCCTCTTCGGCACCGACCCGCACGCACTGCAGGCGGTGCTCGCAGAGTGCGGCGACGAGTTGCGCTTCCACCTCGCGACCGATGCGGTACTTCGCGAAGCGTTTCTCTCGACCACCGGAACGCGAGCCGCGGCACGCCGCCGCCCTGCCCCGCCGCGGAAGATTCTCGCGGGCGCATCCAAGGCGCTGCGCGAGCGCCTCGCCCGAAACTGATCGCCGCACAAACGAAAGGAGATACACATGGCTACCGGAGCGAAACGGCGCTACATCCTCCTGCCGCCCCAGGGCGTGCGGATGCATGGCGGGGGCGTGCGCGCTGCGCGCATCTCCGCGCCGCTCGAGAGCTTTCTTGCCAACATGGCGCGACCGAGCCGGGTGGCGATGCGGGTGCGCGCGGCCCGCGGAGCAAAGCGCGCCATGCGGCGCGCGGCTTCCGTGCGCGTGCTCGATTCGGTGCGCGAGGATGGCGCGAAGCTGGTCGAGATGGCGCCCGAGCACATGCTCGCGCTGCGAACTGCGCAGCCAGGGCTGCGCGTGGTGCCCGAGATCTTCTACAAGCCCGCGCTGTTTCCACGGCCGATGCCGAAGCGCGCCGTCACGGCAACCCGAACCGCGCGCGCGACGATGACCGTGACGGTCACCGTGACGTCGCGCGCGGACCGGAAGCCGGTGCCGGGCGCACAGGTGGTCGCGTTCACGGACTTCGCGAACTTCGAGGGCGATGACGGCGCCACCGACGCCAAGGGCGAAATCAGGTTGCAACTTCCGACTTCGGCCAAGACGATCGAGCGGCTGTACGTGTTTCCGCCGACCGGGTCATGGAGCGTGCTCAAGCTGCGGCTGCGCAAGCGGGCGAAGATCAAGGTCAGCGTCCAGCGCATCGACCTCGCCGTGGACGACGCCCTGCGGCACTTTTACGGAACCACCCGTCTCACGGTCGGGACAGGCGTGACGGTGGGCATCATCGACACGGGGGTCGGCGATCATCCGGATCTCGTGGTTGTGGGTGGCGAGAACACAGTACTCGGCGAGCGGCCCGAGAACTGGCGCGACAACGGCGCCGGGCACGGCACGCACGTCGCCGGCATCGTGGCGGCGCGCGGCCAAAAGGGCAGCGGCGTGCGCGGACTTGCGCCCGCGGTGAAGCTGCGCAGCTACCGCGTGTTCGGGAAGGGCAAGGAGTCGGCGTCCAATTTCGCGATCCTGAAGGCGATCGACCGGGCGGTCGCCGACGGTTGCGACCTCGTCAACATGAGCCTCGGTGGCAGCGAACCCGACGCAGCCACTTCAGCTGCGATCGCCGACGCACGCGCGCAGGGCGTCCTGGTGATCGTGGCCGCGGGTAACGACGGACGCGCGCCGGTGAACTATCCCGGCGCGGATCAGCTGGCGATCGGCGTGAGCGCGATGGGTCGCAAGGGCGCCTTCCCGCGTGACTCGGCGCACCGGGCCGAGATCATGCGACCGTACGGGCGCGACCGGAG
Organism: Betaproteobacteria bacterium; assembly: GCA_011391185.1. Next base: position 7,254 of record JAABRB010000126.1, on the reverse strand, counting down.
CAATTTCATCGCGGCATTCTCGAACATCGGCCCGGAGATCGACCTGACCGGTCCGGGCGTGGCGATCGTCTCCACCGTGCCGGGCGGGTACGCCGCCTTCGATGGCACGTCGATGGCCTGCCCTGCCGCGACCGGGGCGGCCGCCGCGCTCCTCGCCCGCAACCGGAAGATTCTCAAGATGCCGCGCGGTCCGGCCCGCTCGGACGCCATGGCGCAGATCGTTTTCGCCGCAGCGAGCGGGCTCGGCTTCGGAGCGATCTACGAGGGACGCGGAATGCTATGATCGTTCGCAGCCATGGCGAAGTACATCCTGCGATTCACCGGCAGCGGCGCAAAGCCCGCGGCTGATGTCGCGCGCATCCGGAAGTGCGAGGGCGTCACCATCCTCGACGACGCACCGCGCATGCTGCTCGTGCAGTGCGCGAAGCCGCGCGCCAGGCAGCTCGTCGATGACCTCGACAACTGGGTGATGAGCGAGGAGCGTACCGTCGAGCTGCCCAATCCGCGCCCGAAAGTACGATCGAAGCGCGCGGCTTGATTCAGGTTGCGTGAACCACCCCGCCCGCTTAGCGGGCACCCCTCCTTGAAAAGGAGGGGAGGTTTACCGCTTCTTCCCCTCCTCTTCGAGGAGGGGTGGCGCCGAAGGCGACGGGGTGGTGAGCGGCGTTGATCGAATCCCCAACCACCCCCCGCCCTGCGGGCGGACCCCTCCTTGAAAAGGAGGGGAGGTTTACCGCTTCTTCCCCTCCTCTTCGAGGAGGGGTGGCGCCGAAGGCGACGGGGTGGTGAGCGGCGTTGATCGAATCCCCAACCACCCCCCGCCCTGCGGGCGGACCCCTCCTTGAAAAGGAGGGGAACAAACAAGAAACCGCCCCGCCCGCGAAGGCTCACGCGCTGAGCCACTTCCGCAAGCATTCTCGTGCGCATGCTCACTCCAAAGCACAACACCCCGGAATTGAAGACTCGTCGCCGCGAGTTGCGCGCGAATCTGACGTCTGCCGAATCACTGCTCTGGCACTATCTTCAGCGCAGCCGACTCGTGGGCCGAAAGTTTCGCCGCCAGCACAGCGTCGGCCCATTCATTCTCGATTTCTATTGCCCGTCCGAGCGGCTCGCAGTGGAACTGGACGGCGCCGCGCACGATCACGATCTGGCAATAAGACGCGACGTGCTGCGCACGACCTATCTCGCCGCCACGGGAGTCCGGGTGATCCGATTCGAGAATCAGGATGTGGTGAGCAACCCTGAAGGCGTGCTCACGTCAATCACGCGCTGCTTCGGCGCGCCGCATGGGCGCGCACATCTGCTCGCGGACGAGTAGTCGCGGAAAGTCGCGCTACATCTTCCCCACGGTGTCCGCCACGCATTTCTTCACGTAGTTCCGCTTGGCAGTGCTCGCGAGCTCTTTCGTCTTCGCCAGCGATTCGCAGGCCTTTTTCGCGTCGGCTTCGCACTTGTTCAGAAAGCTCTCCTGGTTGTGACCCTTGAGCTTCTTCCCGTTCGCTTGCGCGACACACGTCGCCGCAACAGCGTGGCCGGAAAACGCGGCCAATGCGATAGATACGATGATCGTCTTCATGATCTTGCTCCTGTCTCTCTCGACAACGCGTCATGCTACTTCGGCCCTAAACCACCCCGCCCGCTTCGCGGGCACCCCTCCTTGAAAAGGAGGGGATAACCAATCATCCAGGAACGCCGCCCACGACCCTGAGTACGCTGGCCTTTAACCACCCCGCCCGCTTCGCGGGCACCCCTCCTTGAAAAGGAGGGGATAACCGATCATCAAGAAACGCTGCCCACTACCCTGAAATTCCCGCGAGATGCCGTCCGGCAATCCAGCCGAAGGTCATCGCGGGGCCAAGGGTAATGCCGGGACCGGGGTAGGCGCCGCCCATGATGCTCGCCATGTCGTTACCCGCGGCGTAGAGGCCGGGGATCGGCTCGCGGCGCGCGTCGAGCGCGCGCGCGTGGCGGTCGGTGCGAATGCCGGCGTAGGTGCCGATCTCGCCGATCACGACCTTCACCGCGTAGTACGGCGGCGCGGCGAGCGGCGCGAGACACGGGTTGGGCTTGCGGTCGGCATCGCCATAGAAGCGGTTGTACGCGGTGCCGCCCTTGCCGTACGCCGGATCCTCGCCACGCGCGGCGTGACGATTGTACTCGCCCACCGTCGCCGCGAACACGGCCGGATCGATGGCCGCCACCGCGGCGAGCGCCGCGAGCGTGTTCCCGCGCAGGAGGTAACCGGACGCGAGGTGCGGCGCGAGCGAAAAGGGGCGCGGCTTCACGCAGCCCAGGCCGTAGGCGCGGATCGCACGATGGTCGGTCACGAGGTAGGCCGAGACCGGCTCGTCGCCCCCGCTCGCGGCGCGCATCGCCTGCACGAAGTCGTGGTAGGAATTGCTCTCGTTCACGAACCGGCGGCCCGCGCGCGTCACGGCGATCACGCCGGGCTTCCCGCGGTCCACGACGTGCGGGAAGAGCCCGGTTTCACCGTTCTCGCGCGACACCAGCGATACGGGCACCCACGCGGCCGCATTGGGCAGCGTTTCATCGAGTTCCGCACCGGCGCTCTCGGCAAGTCGCAATCCGTCGCCGGTATTCGACTCGGGCGCCGGCGACCAGTGCTCACGATGCGGGAAGAGTCGCTTGCGCCGCTCGCTGTCCCGGGGGAAGCCACCGCATGCCAGCACGACGCCGCGGCGCGCTTCGACATGCACGGCTTGCCCGTCGCGCTCGATGGTCGCACCACGCACCGTGCCCTTCTCGATGACGAGCCCGCGCGCTGGCGCGGAATCCCACAGCTTCACTCCGGAATCGACAGCCGCCTTGAGCAAACGGCCGATGAGCGCGTTGCCGCTCGTGAGCCGCACGCCGCGGCCGTGCATGAGCAGCTCGCCCACGTGCCCCGCGAGGCGCCGCGCGGTGTAGGCGAACGAGCCGAGCGAGCGCGTTGCGCGCTGGAAGTGCCTGAGCTCATCGCCCGAGCCGATCGCCATGCCGAGGAGCAGAAGCTCCGGCAGCGGCGGACGCACCTTCGCGAGGAGCGTGCCGAGCGCGCGTCCGTCGAAGTTCTGGGCGACCAGCGCGCGCCCCGCGGCCTTTCCGCCGGGAACGTCGGGATGGTAGTCGGGGTAGATGGCCGAGGGCGTGAACTGCACCACCGTCTCCCGGGTGAAGAACTCGACCATGCGCGGTCCGTGCGTGAGGAACGCGTCGATGCGATCCGCATCGTAGTGCTCGCCCGCTTCGTGCAGGAGGTAGCGCTCAGCTTCCTCACGGCTGTCCGCAACGCCGATCGCCTCCTGGAACGGATGGCACGGCATCCAGATCCATCCGCCCGATCGCGCCGTGGCGCCGCCGTAAACGGCCGCCTTCTCGGCGACGATGACATCGAGGCCCTGATGGCCCGCGGTGACCGCGGCCGCCAGACCGCCCGCGCCCGAGCCGATGACCAGGACGTCACAGACGACGTCCCTCGAAGCACGCGGCGTGACGGCGGGTCTCGCGGGATGTTGCGGGGATGTTGCGCGCGACGCGGCGCGCTCAGGCCGTGGCGGCTTCGGCGCGCTCGTGCGCCTTGCCCCAGATCTTCTGCCAGTCGTTCCCGGTGAAGTCGAGCGCGCGCCCGTCGGCCTGCAGGAACTTGTTCGGGATCTGGAACATCGCGAGCATGACCCCGCCCTCGGGGCCCGCCCACGCCTCGTGGCGGCTGCCCGCCGGACGCCACACGAAGTTGCCGGCCGTGCACTCGCCCTCCGGGCACACGAGGCTCCCTTCGAGCACATAGGTCTGCTCGATCAGCACGTGCTCATGGTCGGGCAGCTTCACCCCCGGCGCAAACCGCATGAGCGAAGTGATCAGTCCGGTGCTGCGATCCACGACGAGGTTCTTGCACTCGACGCCGGCATACGCGGTCTTCTCCCAGGGCAGCCCTTCGACATCGACGAATCGGGACGCGAGGGGCGCCAGCTTGGCGTGATTGGGGGCATTGGGAGTGATGGCCGTCGTCATGGCTGGTGCGCCTCCGGTCGAGTGAGAGCTGCCCCGCGAAACGCGGGTTCCATCGAGGACTGTAGCCGGTTAGCGCGGGGGGGACAAGGCGCGGGGCAGCATGCGGGAATGTCCGGAACCACCCCCCGCCCTGCGGGCGGACCCCTCCTTGGAAAGGAGGGGAAGAAAAAGCTCCCCTCCTCTCCGAGGAGGGGTGGCATGCGAAGCGTGACAGGGTGGTGTGCAGCGCTTAGCGAATCCTCAACCGCCTCCCGCTCTGCGGGCGGACGCCTCCTTGGAAAGGAGGGGAAAAAGCGCTCAACTCTCGCCGTAGGCGGGCTTGAGCTGCTCGTAGTAGCGCAGCACGCGCGGCACGTAGGCGCGCGTCTCGGGGTAAGGCGGCACCTTGCGGCCGAAGCGGATCACGGTGTTCTCGCCTGCGTTGTAGCTTGCGAGCGCAAGCTCGATGTCACCGTCGAACATCTCGATGAGCTCCGCGAGATAACGCACGCCGACAGCAATGTTCCGGCCGGGCGAGTACAGCTCTTTCGCCTGCGCGCCGAAGCGCCGCCCGGTGTCCGGCATGATCTGCATGAGCCCGATGGCGCCTTTGTTCGAGACGGCCTTCGGGTTGTAGTTCGATTCGGCGGCAATCACCGCGTGCACGAGCGCCGGGTCGACTTCGTGCTGCTTTGCGGCCGTCTGCACGTGCGCCTGAAACGGCCGGCCCTCGAGGAGCGGGTTGGCGTATCGGTCGGGCTGGCGCGCGGCGGGATTCCGCAACCGGTAGTCCCCGGGGTTGCGCACGTTGCCGAGCGCACGAGCGGGCTTGAGCTGGTACTCGGTCGGCTCCTTCTGGAAGAGCCGATAACGCGGGTCGTCGGGCTGATTCGAAAAGCGCTTCGTCCCGTTCGGTTCGACGAGCACGTAGATGTCCGCCACGGCCGCAATCGGCCAGGCGAGCGCCATCACCGCCAGGGCGGACCGCGCCAGACGGGCAGCCTTGCTGCCGATTCCCCGTTTCGTTCCCGATTCCATGTGCCGAACCCGTTTTGTCGTCATGCGCCGGCGCCGGGCTCCCGGGAGCCCGGTTGGGCCCCCAAGACCCGGTGACCGGCGGCCCGGAGGGAGTAAGCAGGATCCGGACCATGGCTTTTTCGACCGGGATCTCATGGTTAAATGTTGTAAAAACCATACACTTAGGACGATTATGCGAGAATCTTATTGAAACATTTCTGGTTAACGCTATGATTTAGTGGCCCAAGCGGCGACGCCGCCGGCGAATCATCCAATAAGCTGGAGAGAACAACGATGAAATTCAGACACTTTCCGATTGCAGCGGCAACTGCCGCGCTCGCGGTGCTGCCGACAATCGCGGCCGCGCAGACAACCAACGTCGAGCCGTCGAGCCAGACCGGCTTCTATCTCGGCGCAGGCGGTGGACTATCGGTGGCGACCTATGACGGTTCGTCGTATACGCCGCCAGCAGGAACGGCGTGGGATGCGCAGAAGAACGCCGGCGCCGTCAAGGGATTCGCCGGCTGGCGCTTCCACAAGTACTTCGGAGTCGAAGGCGGCTACTACTACCTCGGGAAGTTCACCAACGATTATTCCGGTGCGGCCGGCGTCGGCACGGCAACGAGCTCGCTCGACGCATATGTGCTGGATGCGATCGGTTACCTGCCGATCACGCCGAACGTCAGCGCGATCGGCCGGCTGGGCGCGGTAAGCGGTCAGATCGACACCGAGGTCGTCGGCGTGACACCCGCCAACCTACTGCCCGTGTCGAAGCGCAGCACGAACTTCACCTGGGGCGTCGGCGCGCAGTTCGACATCAATCACCGTTGGGCGCTGCGCGCCGAGTACGAGAACTTCGGCAAGTTCGGCGATAACAATTCCGGCGAGATGCGGGTCGGCACCTGGTCCGCAAGCGCGCTCGTGAAGTTCTGAACGCGTAGCAGCTCCTTAAAACAAAAAGCCCGGCTTGCGCCGGGCTTTTTGTTTGAGGGGCGTGCGGCAGCGGATCAGGCAGGCATCGGCTTCGCGGACGCGAGCGCGATCCAGCCGCGCACGATGCGATAGACGACCCAGAGCGTGATGACGATCGCGATTCCGATCGCCACGGGCAACCCGACCACGGTAAAGGCCGCGATGACCGCAATCACGACCCAGAGCAGCGTGTACCAGAACGTGCGAATCTGCCAGCCGAAGTGCGAATCGAGCCAGGTGCCGCGCGCGTCGGGCCGTTTCACGTAGTTGATGATCACCGCGATGATCGAGGGCCAGCCGGTGAGAAACATGCCCACGATCGTCGCGGCGCCCACGATTCCGGTGATCACGCTCCACGCGTGCAGCGCATAGACGAGATGCGCCACGTTCACCAGCGACTCGGTCGGCTGCGATGGGGTCTGGACCTTTTCGGGTTCGGCAGTCATCGGAACTCCTCTCAGAGGCCGAGTGTGCCCCAAAGCTCGTCGATGCGCTGCCGCACGGCGGCATCCATCGCGATCGGCGTGCCCCAGGCCCGCGACGTTTCGCCCGGCCACTTGTTGGTCGCGTCGATGCCCATCTTCGAGCCGAGCCCCGCCACCGGGCTTGCGAAATCGAGATAGTCGATGGGAGTGTTCTCCACGATCGTCGTGTCACGCGCCGCATCGACGCGCGTGGTGATCGCCCAGATCATTTCCTTCCAGTCGCGGATGTTCACATCGTCGTCGGTGACGATGATGAGCTTGGTGTACATGAACTGGCGGAGGACACTCCAGATCCCGAACATCACGCGCTTGGCGTGGCCCGGGTACTGCTTGCGGATGCTCACGCAGGCCAGTCGATACGAGCACCCTTCCGGTGGCAGATAGAAGTCCGCGATCTCCGGGAACTGCTTCTGCAGGAGCGGCACGAACACCTCGTTCAGCGCCACGCCGAGCACGGCCGGCTCGTCGGGCGGCTTGCCGGTATAGGTGGAGTGGTAGATCGGGTCGCGGCGCATCGTGATGCGGTCGATCGTGAAGACCGGAAAGCGCTCCCGCTCGTTGTAGTAGCCGGTGTGGTCGCCAAACGGCCCCTCCAGGGCCGTTTCGTAACCTGCCCCCGGGCGCGGCGGCGCGCCAGCGCCATTGCGCCCCTCCAGGGCCGTTTCGTAACCTGCCCCCGGGCGCGGCGGCGCGTGAGCGCCATTGCGCCCCTCCAGGGCCGTTTCGTCCGGTGCGATGTGTCCCTCGAGCACGATCTCTGCGAATGCCGGAACGCTCAGATCGGATC
>JAABRB010000125.1 GCA_011391185.1 Betaproteobacteria bacterium | reverse complement strand
CCGCCTACGTCGCCAGCGCCCTCTTCCTGCATGATCCGAAGTGTGTCCTCCGCTGCGGCCCGCGTATGGATAATCAATGGTTTGGCGCATTGTCGCGCGGCCCGAATATGCGCCCGGAACCGCTCGCGCTGCCACTCGAGGTCCCCCTTCAGACGAAAGTAATCGAGCCCGGTTTCGCCGATGGCGACGATCCGGGGGTGATCGGCGAGCCGCACGAGCTCGTCCGGGGCCACCGGTCCCGCGTCCGGGTAATCGGGATGTACTCCGACCGAGGCAAAGAGATTCGGATGCTCATCCGCCAGCGCGAGAACCGCAGGGAAGTCCTCGATCGTGACGCTTACACAGAGCGCATGCGATACCCCCGCCTTACCCATCTCCGCAAGAACTTCGGGCATGCGGCCGTGGAACTCCTCGAAATCGAGATGGCAATGAGAGTCGACCAGTGTGGGACCGACAAGTATCGAATCGAGGGGGGTGGAGACCATCTGAAAGGGGCTATCGGTGAATCAGCGGACCGACTCTTTCCCGCGCGGAACAACTGGCGGGCCGTGTCCGTGTGGCCGGGATCTGACGGAAGGACCGCGTTCGAGCTCGGCGCTAGTAAGTGTGGGTCGTCCGGGTGGATTGCAGCAACCCGGTCAACAGCGTCTCGATCCGGCGCCGCGCAGCGTTTCCGCTCTCGTCATCCGTGAAGTGCACCCCGACGCCCTGTGTCTTGCTGCCCTGGCAATTGGGTGGCGTGATCCACACCACCTTGCCCGCCACCGGCAGCTTGTTCGGATCGGTCATGATGCTCAACAGCATGAATACATCGTCGCCGAGCCGATAGCGCTTCGTCGTAGGAATGAACAACCCGCCGCGCTTGAGCTGCGGAATGTACGCCGCATAAAGCGCCGAGCGTTGACTGATGGTCAGTGACAGGACGCTTGGGCGGATTCCGCCCTTGCTGGGCTCATCCGCCATCCGACTCTCCGGACAGGTTGCGGTATTGCATCAGCAGGTCCTCAAGAAACAGTTTCGGATTCAGTGGATGCAGGGCCAGGGCCCGTGCTTCCGCAATTCGCCGTGCCAGGCGAGTCAGGCGAATCGGATCGGCGCGCCGCGCCAGATCCACAAGCTGCCCGGACTCGCCGGGATAGTACCGCGGAGCGCCGCCCAGCCGCACGCGTACAAGGTCATAGATCCACTTTTGAAGCCAGATGACGATGTCCGCAGCAGCCACGCCGAGCAAGCGCTCCGCGCCGCGCACCGGATCGAGATCTGGCGTGCCCAGCATCTCCACGAGCATTCCGCGACGCTCCGCATGATCGGCCTGTTCGACTGCGGCCAACGGCGCGCCGGCCGCAAAGCTCAAGGCCGTTTCGGCCTCCGCGACCCCCTGGGACTGCAGCCAGGCCAAGGCCACTTCTCGGTCCGCGGGCAGGACGGGAACGTCCTGACACCGGCTGCGAACCGTCGGAAGGAGTCGCTGCGGATCGCTGGACACCAGAAGCATCAGCGTTGCCGCCGGGGGTTCCTCAAGGCTCTTGAGCAGTGCGTTTGCGGTCGCCGGGTTCATGGCTTCGGCGGGCCGAATGACCGCAACCCGCAAGCCGGCGCGATGCGATCCGATGCGCAGGAAACCCTGCAGTTCACGCACTTGGTCGATCCGGATCTGTTTGCTCGTCGATCCCGCCTCCCCGCTGCCGTCGCTGTCCGGGTCCTCCCGACCCGCCGCGGTCGTCAGGGCGTCCGGTTGCGTGAGCCGAAAATCCGGGTGATTGCCCTGCTCGAACCATCCACAGGCAAGGCAGGCCCCGCAGGCAGGGTCGACCCCCTCTGCAGCCTCGCACAGCAGTCGCTTCGCGAACTCCAGCGCCAGCAGCGTCTTGCCGAGTCCTGAGCGTCCGCGGATCAGGAGCGCAGGGGGAAGCGTCTCACGCCGCGCCAGCAACCGCGTCCAGGGATCTGCTAGCCACGGAACTATGTTCTTATTTTGTTTATTTACAGGCATCTATAAGTGTATTTTCAACCATACTCTTAACTTTATCAAGCCCCTGTGCAGCATCGATCACAAAAATCCGCCCGGGATATCGCCGGGCGCGATCGAGATAGGCGGACCGTACCCGATCAAAGAAGCCCGTGTCCTCGCGCTCGAAGCGATCCGGAGCGGACGCCATGGCCGCCAGGCGGGTCCGCGCAACTTCGACGGGCAGGTCGAAATACAGAGTCACGTCGGGCTGAAAACCCTCCTGGACCCAATCTTCGAGGCGCTCCAAAGCCGCGGTGGAGAGCCCGCGCCCGCCCCCCTGATAGGCATACGTTGCGTCCGTGAATCGGTCCGACAGCACCCAATCCCCGGCATCGAGCGCTGGCCAGATCCGTGTGAGCAGGTGTTCCTGCCGGGCCGCGAAGACCAACAGCGACTCGGTGCGCAAATCCATGGATTCATTCAGCACAAGCGTACGCAGACGCTCCCCGAGCGGCGTTCCGCCCGGTTCCCGCGTGACGAGGACGCGGTTTCCGCGCGCACGGAGCCAATCGGCGATCCAGGCGACATGGGTGCTCTTGCCCGCACCGTCCATGCCTTCGAGAGTAATGAATCTGCCGCGCATGTTGAATGTGGAGTAGCGACTACTTCCCCGTGGACTGCGATTTTCCGCGCCCACGCAGCTGATATTTTGTCACGGCACGATTGTGCTCATCGAGCGTACGCGAAAAGTGGCTCGACCCATCGCCGCGCGCGACGAAAAACAGGGCATCGCTTTCGGCCGGATTGACGGCCGCCTGAAGCGCGGCGAGGCTCGGATTGGCAATCGGGGTCGGCGGCAGCCCGGTCCGGGTGTACGTGTTGTAAGGTGTGTCGGTCTCGAGATCCCGCTTGCGGAGGTTTCCGTCGAAGTGCTCGCCCATTCCGTAGATGACCGTCGGGTCGGCCTGGAGCTTCATCCCGGCGCGCAGCCGGTTCACGAACACGGCCGCCACCGCCGTCCGGTCCAGCGCAAGCCCGGTTTCCTTTTCGACGATCGAGGCCAGGATGAGCGCGTCCCCCGGGTCGGAAAGCGGGAGTCCGTCTTTTCGGGCAACCCAGGCCGACTCGAGGTGGCGCTGCATTGTCCGAAATGCGGTGCGCAGGATCTCCAGATCGGGAGCGCCCTTCGCGAATCGGTATTTGTCGGGAAAAAACCTGCCCTCCGCCACGACGTCGGGCGCGCCGAGTCGACGCATGATCTCCGCATCGGTGAGCCTGAGCGTCTCGTGGCGCACCTGGGGATGTGCATCGAGCGCCGCGCGCATCTGGCGAAACGTCCAGCCCTCCGCGAACAGGATCTCGGCCTGCACGACGTCACCGCGTGCAAGTTTCTCGAGCAGATCGAGCGGCGTGATGCCGGTCTCGATGGAATAGGTGCCGGCTTTAACAGCCTTGTCCTTGTCGAGGGCACGCGCGAGCGCAGTGAACAGCCACGGCGACATCTGCACGCCCGACTGGACGATCTCGCTTGCCGTGCGTGTCAACGTGCTGCGAGGCTGGACAGTGAATTCGAGGGGGCTTTCCCGCAAGGCCAGCGGTTGATGTGCGAACCACGCCACCCATCCCGCGCCGGCGGCGGCCAGTAGAATGGCTGCGAAGAGCAACCCGATGAATGCTTTGATCATGCGTGCGGCGCAGCGTCGGTTGCAGCGTCGATATAATAGCGATCTGCGCAGCCTAGCGCGCCAGGTTGTGCCGCGCGGGACGAAATACCGCAGAACTGCGATGAAAATTTGACCACGTTGGCTACGGGCTGGCTCGAATTCCTCGGGACGTGCGGCGCGCGCGTCACGCCTCCCGCGGCTGTCGATTTCGGCAATCCGGAGGCGGAGGTGCAGTCCGCACGGTCGGGCAATGTCGTCGCCCCGCTCGCCCACCTGGCAACGCTGGGGATTTCGGGCGCTGATGCGGGGGTGTTCCTGCAGGGGCAGCTCAGCTGCGACGCAGAGGGTCTCGATCCACACCATGGCGCGCTCGGCTGTTATTGCACACCGCAAGGGCGGATGCTCGCGAACTTCCTGCTCTGGCGCGATGGGGACGAGTATCGGATGGCGCTCGCCACAGACATCGTTACCGCGGTTCAGAAACGCCTGCAGATGTTCGTCCTGCGATCGAAAGTCAAGATCGCCGTACTCGACGCCGAGATCGTTCTGATCGGCGTCTCAGGCGCTGCAGGCGCACACTCGCTGCAGGCCGCGATGGGCGCCGCCCCTTCACAGCCGATGGCTCTGCAAAGCGCTGGCGGCGCAGTCGCAATCGGACTGCACGGGGCGCGGATTTTCGTCGCAGCGTCGGCGCAGCAGGCGCCCGCACTGTGGGAGCGGCTTGCAGCGATGCTCACACCGGTCGGCACGGCCGCGTGGCGGTGGCTCGACATCGTCGCCGGCATTCCGCTCGTGGCCGGGCCGACGCAGGATCAATTCATTCCCCAGATGACCAATCTGGAACGCATCGGCGGTATCGATTTTCGCAAGGGGTGCTACACCGGTCAGGAAGTCATCGCGCGCGCGCAATATCGTGGCAAGGTAAAGCGGCGTATGTACCTCGCACACGGTGCCGGGGACGAGCCCGACGCCGGGGAGCGCGTCGTGAGTAGCGGCGACGGCGAATCGGCCGGGGGCACCATCGTGAATGCGGCCCCCTCGCCTGACGGCGGCTACGACGCGCTGGTGGTTCTCCAGGATGCCGCCGCCCAGGGGGGCGACCTGCATCTGCGGGATGCAGACGGCCCACTTCTCGAAATACGCCCCCTGCCCTACAGTTTCGAGTGAACGCTTCGCTATTCGTGTACTACCGGGTGCCCGACCCGCAGGATGCCGTCGTGCGAGCGCGCGTGGGCGCAATCCAGGCCGACGTCTTCGCAGCGACCGGCGTGCAGGGGCGACTGCTGAGGCGGCGCGACGATCCGGCGACTTGGATGGAGATCTATGAGCCGGTGCCCGATGCCGACCGGTTCGAGCAGGTGCTGGAGGCGGCCCTTGCACGTCACGGTTTCGCGGCGCTCCTGGCGTCAGGCAACGTGCGCCACAGCGAACGGTTCGTCGCGTCGTAGATGTGCCTCATTCTCATCGCGCACCAGACGCATCCCGCTTTTCCGCTCGTCGTCGGCGCCAATCGGGACGAGTTTTATCTGCGCCCGACCGCCCCCGCTGCTTTTTGGCGGGACGCTCCGCATATCCTTGCAGGACGCGATCTTCAAGCGCAGGGGACGTGGCTGGGATTCACGCGCGACCTGCGATTTGCCGCGCTCACCAACTTTCGTGATACGGGGGGCACGCGGCCGGACGCGCGATCGCGTGGCGAGCTCACCAGCGCGTTTCTGCGTGGGAACGTTCCGGCAGAGCAATACCTCGAGCGCGTAAGCCGGCGTGCGAGCGAGTACAACGGATTCAACCTGTTCGTCGCCGATGCGACCGGACTCTTCTATTTCTCCAACCGGGACGGTGAGGCGCGCAGGCTCGGTCCCGGAACATATGGCCTGAGCAATCACCTGCTCGATACGCCGTGGCCCAAGGTCACCGAGCTCAAGCCGCGCCTGGACGCCGCAATCCGTGATCCGCTGGATCCGGAGGCGATCCGCCGCATTCTCGCGGATCGCGGCGTCGCGCCCGACGCGGCTCTTCCCGACACCGGTGTCGGACTGGAGCGGGAGCGGATGCTCTCGGCGGCTTTTGTCATTTCCGATGCCTACGGAACACGCTCGACAACGGCCCTTTCCGTCGATGCGAATCGGAAGGTACGGTTCAACGAGTGGTCGTTCGGACCGGGGGGCGGATCGCTCGGCGAGCGAAAGTTCGAGTTCGAGGCAGGTTGATTGCAACGCCGACGGTTTTCACTACTCAGCCTGCGCGTCGATATCACGCTCCATGGTGACATGTGTTATCCCCGCCTCCATGAATTCCGTGCCGGTCTGCGCGAAGCCTGACCGCGCATAGAAGCCGCGCGCGTGGGTCTGGGCGTTGAGAATTACGCGCCGCATCCCGCGCTCGGATGCGCGTGTTACCAGCGCGGCCAGAACGGCCGCTCCCACGCCCTGCCCCCGCCAATCGGGCAACACGGCCATGCGACCGACGTGCCCGTCCGGAAGCAGTCGTCCGGTTGCAATGACCAGGCCGGTATCGTCGGTGGCAATCGCGTGATCGGAGGCTGCATCCCACTCATCCAGCTCGATGTCCGGCGGCACCCGCTGCTCCTCGACGAACACGGTGAATCGTACCCGGCAGGCGTCCTCGCGAGCGTCGGCCCAGCTCAGGATACGGACAGAATAGGTGCGTGACATCACGGTCTCAGGGAGTGCGATCGCTATAATACCGGCGTTCAGTGTGGAGTTCGCAGCAATGAAGAGTTTGTGGCAGGACGTCGAGGCGGCCCGAATGGACGGCGACCTTGCGCTGCGCGTCCATACCTCGCGCCTGCTGGGCCGCGACCGATCCCTCGTCTTGCATGGCGGCGGCAACACCTCGGTGAAGCTCGTCGAGCGTAACCGGTTCGGCGAAGAGGAGACGATCCTCTACGTCAAAGGCAGCGGGTGGGATCTCGAGACCATCGAGGCGCCCGGATTCTCGCCGGTGCGCCTCGACCACGTGCAACGCCTCGCCGGACTCAAGCGTCTCTCCGACCCGGACATGGTGAACGAGCTCGTCACGCACATGCTTCGCGCCACGGCACCGACACCCTCCGTCGAGACCATTCTGCATGGCTGCGTCCCTTTCAAGTATGTGGACCACACGCATGCCGACGCGGTGCTTGCCATCACCAACACGCCCGGTGGCGAAGCGCGAATCCGCGCACTGTACGGCGATGCGGTCATCGTCATCCCGTATCTCATGCCTGGCTTCGATCTCGCCCAGGCAGTGGCGCGCGAATTCGCGCATCAGTCGACCCTGCGCACGATCGGCATCGTCCTGTTGAAACATGGCATTTTCTCGTTCGGTGCGACCGCTCGCGAGGCGTACGAGCGGATGATCGATCTCGTCGATCGGGCGGAGCGTCATTTGCAAGCGCAGCGGGCCTGGGATGTCGTCGCGCCCCCCTCGCCCGCGCGCGCCGAGATCGACGCGCAGGAGATCGCCGGCCTGCGCCGCCGCATTTCCGACGCGGCTGGATTTCCCGCGATCCTGCGCATCCGGACCACCGCACAGACGCTCGGCTTCGCCCGCCACCCCGAGATCGAGCGGCTGTCCCAGCAGGGACCCGCCACCCCCGATCACGTCATTCGCACCAAGCGGACACCGATGCTGGGAACCGGCGTTGCCGCGTTCGAGCAGGCCTATCGCGATTATTTCGCTCGGCATGCGCCCAACGCGCGGGAGCCAAAGACCATGCTGGACCCGGCGCCGCGAATGGTGCTCGATCCGCGGTTCGGGCTGGCAAGTGTCGGACGCACCGCGCGGGATGCGCAGATCGTCGAGGAACTCTACGAGCACACCATCGACGTCATCCTGCGCGCTGACGCGCTCGAGCGCTACGAGGCGCTTCCCGCCCAGGACGTTTTCGATGTCGAGTACTGGGATCTCGAGCAGGCGAAGCTCCGCAAGGGCGGGACGCCACCTGCGCTGGCCGGCGAGGTCGCATGGGTCACGGGCGCCGCGAGCGGGATCGGCAAGGCGGCCGTCGCTTCCCTCCTTGCGCGCGGCGCAGCGGTCGTCGGACTCGACGTGAATCAGTCGATTGCCACCCTTCACACGCGGCCCGATTACATCGGAATCCAGTGCGACGTCCGTGACGCGAGCGCAGTGCAGGCGGCGATCGAGCAAACCGTTCGCGCTTACGGCAGTCTGGATATGCTCATCCTCAACGCCGGGGTTTTCGGCGCCTCCCGGAGCATCAGCGAGCTCCCTTCCGACGAGTGGCGTCAGGTCATGGCGATCAATGTCGATGCGAATCTTCTGCTGATGCGCGCCTGCCACCCGTTTCTCAAGCTCGCACCGCGGGGCGGTCGCATGGTCGTCGTGGGCTCCAAGAATGTGCCGGCCCCCGGCCCCGGGGCCGCCGCATACTCGGCTTCCAAGGCGGCGCTGAATCAACTCGCCCGCGTTGCGGCGCTCGAGTGGGGTGTGGACCGCATTCGCGTCAACAGCCTTCACCCCAATCAGGTGTTCGATACCGCGCTCTGGACCGACGCAATCCTCGCCGAGCGCGCCGGGCGCTATGGCATGACCGTCGAGCAATACCGGACCAACAACGTGCTGCGAACCGAAGTCACCAGCCGGGATGTGGCCGAGCTGGTGGCGGAGATGTGCGGGCCGTTGTTCGCGAAGACGACGGGCGCGCAGCTTCCCGTGGATGGCGGAAACGAGCGGGTGATCTGATGAATGACCCGGGCGGCCCCGTCGAGACCCTGCGCTGGCGCGGCGACCGCCTCGAGCTGATCGACCAGCGGTTGTTGCCGCAGACGTTCGAGTACGTGGCCTGCTCCAACGCAGCCGAGACCGCTGCGGCGATCAGGGCGATGGTTGTGCGCGGCGCGCCGGCTATCGGTTGCGCAGCGGCTTTCGGTATCGCCCTGGAGGCATTGCGCCTGCGCGATACAGAGGGGCCGTCGCGCGACCAGGCGTTCACGCGGGCATTCGAAACACTGCAGGCCAGCCGTCCGACGGCGGTGAACCTGTACTGGGCCCTCGCACGCATGCGTGCGGCGCACGCCGCCGTCCGCGATCGGGATGGCCCGACAGTCGCGGCCACCCTCGCGGCGGAAGCCGAGCGAATCCTTGCCGAGGATCTGGAGATCAATCGCGCGATGGGCCGCCATGGGGCGCGATTAGTCACCGATGGCGCACGGATCATGACCCATTGCAACGCAGGAGCGCTCGCAACTGCCGGACACGGGACCGCCCTCGGGGTCGTGCGGTCGGCGCGCGACGCCGGAAAGCGCGTTTCGGTCATCGCGAACGAGACCCGGCCATTCCTGCAGGGGGCGCGGCTGACCGCATGGGAACTCGTGCAGGAACGGATTCCCGTCACGCTCGTCACCGACGGAAT
>JAABRB010000124.1 GCA_011391185.1 Betaproteobacteria bacterium | reverse complement strand
TCGATCGCTCTCCTCGAGGAACGCCTGGGGTTCGAGCTTTTCGAGCGCCGGCACCGCGCGCTGCTGCTCACCGAGCGCGGACAAACCCTCTACGCGGCGGCTGTCGAGACCCTCGAGCGCCTGCACGACGCCGTGGGGCGGCTGCGGACGTCGCAGTCGGCCCCCACGCTGACGGTCACCACATCGCTCTCGTTCGCGGCACTGTGGCTGATCCCCCGACTGGCGGGCTTTACGCGCACGCATCCCGGCGTGGACGTCCGCATCGCGGCGAGCAACGAGATCCAGGATCTCGATCGGGCCGGCATCGACATTGCCGTGCGTTACACACGCGCCGAGCACGCGCCCGGCGCGATCAAGCTCTTCGGGGAGGAGGTGTTTCCAGTCTGCAGCCCGGCGCTCCTAAGGAACCCCGATCGCCCGCTCGTGATGCCCGAGGACTTGCGCCACCAAGTACTGCTGCACGTCGAGAATCTCCACGCGACACCCTGGCTCGTGTGGGCGCAGTGGCTGGAGGCGGCCGGGATTCCCGACATCAAGCCCGCCGGGGCACTGCATTTCAGCCACTACGAGCAACTCGTGCGCGCCGCGATCGACGGCCAGGGCGTCGCGCTCGGCCGCACGCCGCTCATGCGCGACCTGCTGCGCTCGGGCAAGCTCGTCACGCCCTTCGCGCGCACGATCGCCTCGCCACGGTGCTACTACCTCCTGCGCGGCCAGCGCACGCTCGACAAGGCCAACGTCGACGCGTTCGAGAAATGGCTACGCAAGGAGGCGGCGCAAAGCGCCGGCGGCCCGCCCGCGCATCGGACCGCTGCCGCGAAGGCCGTCAGGCGCGCTTAGGAAGGTGTTGAAAAAGGGGGACACATCCCCCTTTGACCCCCTAAATCAGGGCTGTCGAGAAAACGCATCCCACTGAATGCACAGGTCGATCATTCATCACGTTAGGTTCGGGATTCGCCCGGGCGTCCTGCCTCACTCGATGACGCCGATTTTTCCGATGTGGCTGGCCATGTACCAGTAACGCCCTTCGGCATCGATGATCGCCTTGCGGATGCCGGCGTTCGCCGATGGCAGATTGATCACGCGGAACCGGCCGGACTTGGGATCGAGCATCGCGACGGTGTCGGTATGAATCTCGTTGACCCACACCCGGCCTGCGCCGTCCACCGTCACCGCGTAGGGCCCGCCGTTCGAACCGGCGGGCATCTCGAGCTCGCGAACGACCTTGTTGGCAACCGGGTCGACTTGCACGAGCTTGCCGTTGCCGTAGAGCGCGACCCACAGCGTGCCGTCGGGCGCGGTCGCGATGCGGCGCGGTCGCGAGCCGAATCCCGTCGAGAGCTCGGTGATGACGCCGGTCTTCGGATCGAGCTTCCCGAGCTTGTCCGCGCCCATCCGGCAGACCCAGACGTTGCCCTGCTTGTCGACCGCCAGGCCATAGGGGCCGCCCGGCATCGGATATTCCGTGATCCGCCCGGATGCCCGGTCGAGGCGTCCGAGCTTGCCACCGCTCTGCTCGGTGAACCAGAGCGTGCCTGCGTCACTGAGGACGATCGTGTGCGGGCCGCCGCCGCCCGATGGCGTCTTGTGGCTTCGGATCGCTCCGGTTTTCGGATCGAGCTCCCCGATGGTCCCGTTGCGGTTGCCCGTGTAGAAGACGACCCCGTCGGGGGCCACCACGAGGCCGTGCGGATGGGCACCGCTCGGCAGATCCCACTCCTTGAACGTCCGCGTCTTCGGGTCGAAGCGGGCGATCTTGTTGCCGTTCATGACGGCGATGTAGATGTTGCCGTCCGGACCGGGCGCCGGATCGCGCGCGAACTCGGGCGTCGGCACCTGCCACTCGGAAACCTTGCCCGCGATGTTCCGGGTACCGGGCGTGACGCCGTAGTTCGAGCCTCCGGCGAGCGCCGTGCCGCTTGCCACGACCAGCAGGATCGCCACAACCGTTCGCATCTGAGTCTCCCGTTTGCACACCGTCGAAAAGGCCCGGCGCGCCGGCGCGGGCTATGCTTCGACCACGAGCAGCGGATCGAATTCCGCGTTTTCCGGATGTTCCGGGGTCCCATGCAATTTGCCGCTCACGGGATGGCGGCCCGCATACCCGCGCGGATTCGCGACGACGCGCGTCCCGGCGACGACGTAGTCCGATCCTCCATGAGTGTGGCCATGGATCCACAACGCCGCGCCGCCCATGAGCGCAGACAGGTCGGAGATGAACGACGGATTCACGACGCTGCCCGCGTATCGCGGATGAATGCTGCCCGGGTGAGGGCCATGATGGGTGACCACCACCTTCGTTCCGGCGAACGGCCGGGCGAGCTCGCGCTCGAGAAAAGCCCGGCTCGCCCGATGAAAGGCGACTGAATGATCGGGCGTGAAGCGCTCCGCGCCGACGCGGATCGTATGGTACTCGACGAGTGATTCCAGGCCCCGCGCGAGCAGCGCGCGACGCCCCTCCGGCCCATAGAGCAGGAGGTCCGTCCAGAGCGTCGCCCCGATGAAGCGCACGCCTTCGAGGTCCAGCGTGGAGTCGTCGAGAACATTGATATCGAGCGCGTCGCCGGCCCGCAGCATCGCCTCACGGCACGCGTGAAACTCGCCTGCATAGTACTCATGGTTTCCCGGCACGAACACGATCCGCGCGTGAGGGAAGCCGCGCCGCAGCCATTCCAGGCTCGCAGCACCCGCCTCGACGTCGCCGGCCACCACCACGGTATCGGCCTTCGCGCGCTGAGGCACGAAGGGCGCCACTTCGAGATGGAGGTCGGAAAGAACGTGAAGGCGCATCGTGCAAGCGGACCTCGCTGTGAGGTCGACACCGAATCTAGCGCTTCCCGCCGGTCCGCGCCACCCGGTCGCGCATGCCGGCGCCGATCCTTTGCGGAATCGCTCACGACCTGGACCGCCCGGCCCGCATCCGGGGGTCCGGGATGGCGCGTACAATCGAATGCGTCTACCTTGACGAGGCGGCCATGCAGCTTGCGCAACAGGTCAGCAAGCGCGGATTCCGGAGCTGGTACGAACGCCAGCTCCTCGAGAGTCACCTCTACCTGGTCGCCAGCATACTCTGCGTATTGCTGGTCCTGGCTTGCGTCGAGGGGTTCAGTCGCCGCGAAGACGTGGCGCGTGGGATCGTCCTGCTGATCGGCGGGGCGGCGGGCGGGCTGGCCGCCGTGCTGGCCTTCAACCGCTATATCGCGATGTTGATGAGAGCGCAGCGGCTCGCGGACAAGGCCACCTGCGCCAAGTGCGGTGTATACGGAATACTCAGGGTGACCGACGCGAGCCGTATCGCGCACCCCGTCTACGACGAACGAGGCGTCAGCAAGGCCGACGATGCGGATGCCGCGTGGATGCGCGTGCAATGCAAGCGCTGCGGCCACGAATGGACGATCTAGCTCGAGGGATCAATCCCAGCGGTCATCCCGCACCTCGATGACGCCGTCCGCGATGCGCACGGGCAACGCGGCGGTCGGCTCGTAAGCCGGCGCGGTCAGCGCCGCCCCGGTGCGGATGCAGAATCGCGCGCCGTGGCGCGGGCAGACGATCTCGGCACCCTCCACACTGCCGCCGGTGAGCTGCCCACCGTCGTGCGTGCAGAGGTCTTCGATGGCGTGGTACGCGCCGTCGAGATTGAAGACGGCTACCTGCGTGCCATCGACGTCCGCGACGCGATGCTCGCCCGGCCCGAGATCCGCGGCCGGGCACACCGACACCCAGTCACTCATACCGGTACGACCTGGAGCTCGGGATCGATCTCGCGGACCATGTATTCGATCGCCGACAGCGTCCCCGAAAACGCGCTCGGACAACTGCCGCACGCGCCCTGGTAGTGCAGTTTCAGCTGATTGCCGTCGAGACCGAGGATGTGCACGTCGCCGCCATCGTTGCGCAGGTAAGGCCGCACCTGCTGGTCGAGCACCATCTCGATCGTCTCGAGCTTCTGCGCGTCCTCGGCGGACAGCTCGTCCACCGGCGTCACCTTGGCGAGGGGGCTGGCGTCGTTCGCAAGGAACTCGGCCGTGCGTTCGGATGCGGTCGGCGCCTCGCGTATGGGCACAGCGACCTGGCGCGCGAGCTCGTTCCAGTCCGCATCGCCGTCCTGGGTCACCGTGATCCACATGTCCACGTAAAAAACGCTCGTCACATGCGGGATCGCGAACAGGGCTTCGGCCAGCGGGTCACCTTTCGCGGCATCGGTGCTCTCGTAGGATCGCGAGACGCCATAGGTCAGCGGCTCGCGCAGCACGAATTTGCGCGCGTTCGGATTGGGAGTCGGTTCGATTTCAGCAATCTTGGGCATGATGTTCAGGCGTTCGTAAACGGGTCGTGCTCGCCTTCGGTCGAGATGGTCGCTTCCTGGGCAAACGCGGCGTGCAGCGTGTGCCAGGGCAGGATTGCGCACTTCACGCGCGACGGGAGATGCTTGACGCCGGCGAAAACGGTGAGCCGCCCGAGGTGGTGCGTGCCCGCGGCGATATCCAGTTTTCCCGTGGCCATTTCACGAAACTCCTGCACGAGCGCCTCGGCTTCCGCGAGCTTCTTGCCTTTTACGGCGGCTGTCATCATCGAGGCCGATGCCTTGCAGATTGCGCAGCTCGTCCCTTCGAAGGCGGCGCTCTCGATCGCATCTTCGACGACTTTCAGCGTCACCCAGATGTGATCCCCGCACAGCGGGTTGAGTCCCTCGCTCTGGTGCGTGCAGCCCTCGACCTTGCCCCAGTTGCGGGGCTTCTTGTTGTGGTCGAGGATGATCTCCTGGTAGAGCTGGGTGCTGTCCATGACATTCGATATCAGGCAAACAGCTTCTGCACGCGTCGGACCGACGCGACGAGCTGATCGACCTCCGCGAGCGTGTTGTAGAACGCAAAGGAGGCGCGCGCCGTGGCGGCCACGCCGAAGCGGTCCATGACGGGCTGAGCACAGTGGTGGCCGGTGCGCACCGCCACGCCGTCGTCGTTCAGGAGCGAGCCGACGTCGTGCGGGTGAACGTCGCCGACGTTGAACGAAAGCACCGATGCCTTGTCCTTCGCCGTACCGATGATGCGCACGCTCGGCACCGCGCGCAGGGACTCGGTTGCGTAGCGCAGCAGCTCGCCCTCGTACGCGGCGATCCGCTCGAGCCCCACGCCATTGACGTAATCGAGCGCGGTCGCGAGCGCGATCGCCTGCGCGATCGGCGGCGTGCCCGCCTCGAACTTGTGGGGAATCGCGTTGTAGGTCGTCTTCTCGAACGTGACCGAGAGAATCATCTCGCCGCCGCCGCGGAACGGCCGCATCTTCTCCAGCAGCGCCGCCTTGCCGTAGAGAACGCCGACACCGGTCGGGCCGAAGATCTTGTGGCCGGTGAACGCGTAGAAGTCGCAGTCGAGCGCCTGCACGTCGACCGCCATGTGCTGCACCGCCTGGGCGCCGTCGATCATGATCGGGACGCCGTGGCGGTGCGCGATCTCGATCATCTCGCGCACCGGGTTGATGGTGCCGAGCGCGTTCGAGACGTGGGTAACCGAGACGAATCGGGTGCGCGGACCGAAGAGCTTCTCGAACTCTTCCATGATCACTTCGCCCGCGTCGTTGATCGGCGCGACGCGCAGCTTCGCGCCCTTCTCCTCGCAGAGCATCTGCCACGGCACGATGTTCGCGTGGTGCTCGAGATGGGTGATGATGATCTCGTCGCCCGCACCGATGAAAGCACGTCCGTATCCGTGCGCGACGAGATTGATCGAGTCGGTGACGTTCGACGTGATCACGATCTCACGGTCTTCCCGGGCGTTCAGGTAGCGCTGCACCGTGACACGCGCGGCCTCGAAGGCCGAGGTTGCGGTGGCCGAAAGGTAGTGCACGCCGCGATGGATGTTGGAGTGCTCGCGCGTCTGATAGCAGACCAGCCGGTCGATCACCTGCCGCGGCATCTGCGAGGACGCCCCGTTGTCGAGATACGCGAGCGGCTTGCCGTTCACGCGCACCTCGGAGAGGATCGGAAAGTCGGCCCGGATCCGCTCGACGTCGAGCGGCGCGGCGGGGACGCCTGCAATCGCCTCAATCGGGCGGGCGCTCATCGCGTCAGGTCCGGGCCTGCGTTCGCTGCGTCACCAGGTCCTCCAGCCGCTCGCGCAGCGAGGCCACCGGTATGCGGTCGACGATCTCCGCTGCGAACGCGTAGGTCAGCAGATTCCGCGCGGCGGCCTCGCTCAGGCCACGGCTGCGCAGATAGAAGATGTGGTCGGGATCGAGCTGACCGACCGTGGCACCATGCGCGCACTTCACGTCGTCGGCCAGGATCTCGAGCTGCGGCTTGGTGTCGATGTGCGCCTTGCCGGTGAGCAGCAGGTTGCGACTCGACTGGGCCGAATCCGTGCGTTGCGCGCCCCGGCGAACGATGATGCGGCCGTTGAAGACGGCGTGCGCGGCGCCGTCCACGATGCACTTGTGGCGCTGGCGGCTGCGTCCGTTCGGCTGCGCATGGTCGATCGCGCTGTGGGTGTCTGCGAGCTGCCGACCGGCAATGAGGGCCAGGCCGTCGAGTTCGCAGTCGGTTCCCTCGCCGGCCTGGTGCAGGTTGTGGTTCAGCCGCGAGATGCGGCCGCCGAGCGAGACGCTCTGGGATACGTACCGCGCGTCCCGCGCGAGCGTCACGCCGCACGTCGCAATGTGAAACGCCTGGTCACTCTCGCGCTGGACCCTCACGTGTCGCACGCCGGCGTTCTCGCCTACCGAGACCTCCGTCACGCCGTTGACGAGGTAAGCGCCGTCGGTGAGGCTCACGTGGTCCTCGATGAACGTCAGCTCGGCGCCCGAGTCGGCGACGACCAGCACGCGCGGATAGCTCGCGCAGTCGGGCCGGGTGCTTATGAAGAGTACGTGGACTGGCCGCTCCGCCCGGTGACCGCGCGGCGCTGCAATCACGGCGCCGTGCTGCAGATGCGCCGTGTTCACCGCGGCGAAGGGGTCGCTCTCGAAGCCGACGTGCCGCGCCAGATGGGCCTCCGCGATGCCCGCCGCGCCGCGTACGCTGTCCGCGACGGTGCTCACCGACAGGCCGTCGGCGCCGGTTGCCGAAAACTCCGGCACGAAATGACCGTCCACGTACACGAGACGGTTGCCCGCCTCGGGCACGAGCAGGCGCTCGATCGCCTCGCGCGGCAACTTTCCCGGCGCGTCGGCCGGCTGGTACGCGGTCTTGTAGAGCGGCGCGAGGTCGGTGAAGCGCCAGTCCTCGTCGCGGGTCGATGGAACCGCGAGCACATTCGCCCGCTCGAGGGCATCAGCGCGCAGCCGGTTGAGCCACGCGTTGGGTCCGGTGGGCAGTGCGCCGGCCCCCGGCACCAGCGCGGCGGCAAAGCTCTTCACGACGGAATCCGACATGGCGGCTCAGGCGGCGACGGCGCGCCCGGGTTCGAGCAGCCAGTCGTAACCACGATCCTCGAGATCAAGCGCGAGGCTCTTGTCCCCGGTCTTGATGATGCGGCCCCCGGCCATGACGTGCACGTAGTCGGGAACGATGTAGTTCAGCAGCCGCTGGTAATGCGTCACGAGCACGATCGCCCGGTCCGGCGCATGCAGGCTGTTCACGCCGCCCGCGACGACGCGCAGCGCATCGATGTCGAGGCCGGAGTCCGTCTCGTCGAGAATCGCGAGCCGCGGCTCGACGAGCGCCATCTGCAGGATCTCGTTGCGCTTCTTCTCGCCCCCGGAGAAACCGTCGTTCACGCTCCGATCGAGAAACGCCGGGTCCATTTCGAGCAGCTTCAGCTTCTCGCGCACGAAGTCGTCGAACTCCAGCGGATCGAGCTCATCCTTGCCGCGCGCGCCCTGGACGGTGTTGTAGGCAAGCCGCAGGAACGATGCGTTGGTCACGCCCGGCACCTCGACCGGGTACTGGAATCCCAGGAACAGGCCGGCGCGGGCGCGCTCTTCCGGTGCGAGCGCGAAGAGGTCCTGACCGTCGAGTCGCGCCTCGCCGCCCGTCACTTCGTAGGCGGGATGTCCGGCGAGCGCCTTGGCGAGCGTGCTCTTGCCCGAGCCGTTCGGCCCCATGATGGCGTGAACTTCCCCCGCATGCACCACGAGATCGATGCCCTTGAGTATCTCGACGCCCGCCACCGCGGCCTTCAGGCCGCGCACTTCGAGCAGCGCCTTGCCGCCGGGATTCCTCATCCGACACTTCCCTCCAGCTTCAAGCCGAGGAGCTTCGTCGCTTCCACCGCAAACTCCATCGGCAGCTGCGTGAAGACCTCCTTCACGAATCCGTTGATGATCATCGACACCGCCTCTTCGGCGCCGATGCCCCGCTGGGCGAAGTAGAACAGCTGGTCCTCGCCGATCTTCGACGTGGTCGCCTCGTGCTCCACCATCGCGGTGTTGTTCTGGGCCTGGATGTACGGGAAGGTGTGCGCGCCGCAGGCGTCCCCGATCAGCATCGAGTCGCACTGCGAGAAGTTGCGCGCCCGCTCCGCCTTGGGCCCGATCTTCACCAGTCCGCGATAGCTGTTGTTCGATTTCCCCGCCGAGATGCCCTTGCTGATGATCCGGCTGCGGGTATTCCGGCCGACGTGGATCATCTTGGTCCCGGTGTCCGCCTGCTGCATGTGGTTGGTCAGCGCCACCGAGTAGAACTCGCCCACCGAGTTGTCGCCCAGCAGAACGCAGGACGGATACTTCCAGGTGATGGCCGACCCGGTTTCCACCTGGGTCCAGGAGATCTTGCTCGACACGCCCTTGCACAGGCCGCGCTTGGTCACGAAGTTGTAGATGCCGCCGATTCCGTTCGCGTCGCCGGCATACCAGTTCTGCACCGTCGAGTACTTGATCTCGGCGTTGTCGAGGGCGACGAGCTCGACGACCGCGGCGTGCAGCTGGTTGGTGTCGAACTGGGGCGCGGTGCAGCCCTCGAGGTAGGAGACGTGGCTTCCCTCCTCGGCCACGATCAGCGTGCGCTCGAACTGACCGGATGCCTGCGTGTTGATGCGGAAGTACGTCGCGAGCTCCATCGGGCAGCGCACGCCCTTCGGGATG